>JBHGAT010000132.1:0-5573 GCA_041946645.1 Candidatus Velamenicoccus archaeovorus
TCCTGGCGCTCGAGGATGGCGGCGATCGGATGGGCCCGCATCGCGGCCGTCCGGGCCCGGCGGACGCTGGGGGCGTCCTCTGGCTCGTCCAACAGGAGCCGGAGGGCGAGGTGCCGGACCGCGGGGTCGTTCCGCTCGAGCAGCCACGGGACCGGGTCGGCCAGGAGCGCTCGTCGCCAGCCTTCCATCGCCATCTCCCTGCGGCTACGCCCCCGAGAGATACACGTTCTTGACCTCGGTGTACAGGTTGACCGCGTGCATCCCCATCTCGCGGCCGATCCCGCTCTGCTTGTAGCCGCCGAACGGCGCCTCGGTGTGCACGCTGTGCGCCGAGTTCACCGACAGGACGCCGGTCCGGATCCCCTTGGCCACGCGGATGGCCCGGCTCAGGTCCCGCGTCCAGATCGAGCCGGAGAGCCCGTACACGCTGTCGTTGGCCAGGCGGACGGCCTCCTCCTCGGTCTCGAACGGCAGGATGCACGCGACCGGCCCGAAGATCTCCTCGCGCGCCACGCGCCAGCCGTTGTCGACATCCGCCAGGATCGCCGGGCGGAGGAAGAAACCGTCCGGGGGCTCCTCGGGCACGTCGCCTCCGGTGACGAGCCGAGCGCCCTCCTCGACGCCGATCGCGATGTAGTCGAGCGAGGTCTGACGCTGGGCTGCGGAGATCAGGGGTCCGAGGTCGGTGGCCTCGTCGAGCGGCGGCCCCACACGGAGCTCGGCCGTGCGCCGGGCGAGGCGGTCGATGAAGGCCTCGTACACCGGACGCTCGACGAACATCCTCGAACGCGAGGTGCAGTCCTGCCCCGTGTTGTCGAAGATCGACCACATCGAGCGTTCCACGCACGTGTCGAGGTCGGCGTCGGCGAACACCACGTTGGCCGACTTGCCCCCGAGCTCGAGCGAGACCCGCGTGATGTTCCGCGCTGCCAGCGCCATGATCTGCGCCCCCACGGCGGTGGAGCCCGTGAACCCCACCTTGGACACGCGAGGATCGGCGACCAGCGCAGCACCGACGGTGGAGCCCGGACCCGGCAGCACCGAGATGGTCTCGGGCGGCAGCCCCGCCTCGACCAGCAGGTCGGCCAGCATCAGCACGGACAGGGGGGTGTACGTGGCCGGCTTCACGACGATCGTGTTGCCGCATGCCAGCGCCGGACCGATCTTCCACGAGGCGATCACGAGCGGGAAGTTCCACGGGGTGATGAGCGCGCAGACCCCGACCGGCTCGCGCAGCGTGACGTCGAGCCCGGGATCTTGGACCGGCACGGTCTCGCCGAAGATCTTGTTGGCCGCGCCTCCCCAGTACTCGAGCACGCTCGCGACGGTCCCCATCTCGGCCCGGGCCGAGCGGATCGGCTTGCCGGCGTTCCGCGACTCGACCACGGCGAAGTCCTCGGTCCGCTCCCGGAGCAGCGCGGCCGCCCTCAGGAGGACCCGCCCGCGCTCGGTCGCGCTGGTCCTGGGCCACGGCCCTTCCTCGAAGGCCCGGTGCGCGACGTCCACCGCCCGTCGCGCGTCCTCCTCGCCTGCCTCCGCCACCTCGGCCATCGGCGACCCGGTCCCCGGCTCGATCACCTCGAACGTCGCACCGTCGGCGGCCGCCACCCGCTCCCCGCCGAGGACCAGCATCTCCGTCGCCATGGCTCCCCTCCGTCTCGTGCGATCCCGGGATGCACGATGATATGCGGAGGGTCGTTCGGGCCGGATCGGAGGGTCCCCCGACCGGAACCGACTCCCGGGCAACCACATAGCTTGACCGGCGGAGCGAGTCATCCCTAGCGTTGGAGGCCGTCATGGAGCTTGCGGGGAGGATGGGGCGTCTCGGGACCGAGTCGGCGTTCGAGGTCCTGGCCCGGGCCCGGGCCCTGGAGGCGCAAGGCCGCGAGATCGTGCACCTCGAGCTGGGGGAGCCGGACTTCACCACGCCGGAGCACATCCGGGAGGCTGCCAAGGACGCGCTCGACCGGGGCATGACGCACTACGTCCCCGCGCCCGGCATCCCGGAGCTCCGCGAGGCGGTGGTCGCGTTCCTCGAGCGGTACGGGCGGCTGTCGACCTCGCCGGACCGGGTGGTCGTGACCCCGGGGGCCAAGCCGATCATGTTCTTCACGATCATGGCCCTGTGCGACGAGGGCGACGAGGTGATCTACCCGGACCCCGGGTTCCCGATGTACGAGTCGATCGCCAACTTCGTGGGGGCCACGCCGGTCCCCATCCCGCTCCGCGAGGAGCACGGCTTCCGCCTCGACCCGGCCGAGCTGGCCTCGCTGGCCTCGGATCGGACCAAGCTGCTGATCCTGAACTCGCCGCACAACCCGTGCGGCAGCGCGCTCACCCGCGAGGATCTCGAGGCCGTGGCCGAGCTGGCCATCCGGCACGACTTCGTGGTGCTGGCCGACGAGGTCTACTGGATGATCCGCTACGACGGCCCGCACGAGAGCATCCTGTCCGTCGACGGCATGACGGAGCGTACGGTCCTGCTCGACGGCTGGTCCAAGACCTGGGCGATGACCGGGTGGCGGCTGGGCTTCGGGGTGTTCCCGGGGTTCCTCGTGGAGCCGGTCACCCGGCTGGTGATCAACTCGGTCTCGTGCACATCGGCGTTCAGCCAGCGCGCCGCGATCGCGGCGCTCACCGGTCCGATGGAGCCCTCGCAGCAGATGGTGGAGGAGTTCCGCCGGCGCCGGGACGCCATCGTGACCGGCCTGAACCGGATCGAGGGCGTCTCCTGCCTCGAGCCGGACGGGGCGTTCTACGTCTTCCCGAACATCACCGGGCTCGGCCGGACGTCCAAGGAGGTGGAGGAGCATCTCCTCCAGGAGGCCGGGGTGGCGGCGCTGTCGGGCACGGCGTTCGGGGCGCAGGGCGAAGGCTACCTCCGCTTCTCCTACGCCAACTCGCTGGAGAACATCGAGCGCGCGCTGAAGGCGTTCGAGGTCGCGGCGCCGGAGATGGCCCGTGGCTGAGCGCCCCCGGATCCTGGTGACCCGCCGGCTGCCCGAGCCGGTGATGCAGCGGCTCCGGGAGGGCTCGGAGCTCGACCTGTACGAGGGCGAGGGGGCCATCCCCCGCGAGGACCTGCTCGGGCGCCTGCCCGGCAAGGACGGCGTGATCACGCTCCTCACCGAGAAGGTCGACGCCGAGTTCCTGGACGCGGCCGGCCCCGGCCTCAAGATCGTGGCCAACTACGCCGTCGGCTTCGACAACATCGACGTCGCCGAGTGCACCCGGCGCGGCGTCCCGGCCTCGAACACCCCCGACGTGCTGACCGAGACCACGGCCGACCTCACGTGGGCCCTGCTGATGGCCGCTGCCCGCCGGATCGCCGAGGGCGACCGGTTCCTGCGGGCCCGGACCCCCTGGATCTGGGGGCCCCAGATGCTCCTGGGCGTGGACGTCCACGGGGCCACCCTGGGGGTGGTGGGGTTCGGTCGGATCGGCCAGACCGTGGCCCGCCGCGGCTCCGGGTTCGGGATGCGGGTGATCTACAGCGACGTGGTGGCGGCCGCTCCCGAGGTCGAGCGGCAGCTCGGCGCCACGCGGGTGAGCTTCGACGAGCTGCTCGAGCAGGCCGACTTCATCACGGTCAACACGGCCCTCACGCCGGAGACCCGACACCTGTTCGGACCGGAGCAGTTCGCCAAGATGAAGCCGACCGCCGTGCTGGTGAACTCGGCACGGGGACCGATCGTGGACGAGGCCGCGCTCGCCGCCGCGCTGCGGGAGGGCCGGATCTTCGCCGCCGGGATCGACGTGTTCGAGAGGGAACCGGAGGTCCACCCCGACCTCCTCGAGTGCGAGAACGCCGTCATCGTCCCCCACCTCGGGAGCGCCTCGGTGGACACGCGGATCGCGATGGGCATGCTCGCGGTCGACAACCTGTTCGCGGCGCTCGAGGGCCGCCGCCCCCCGACCCTCGTCAACCCCGAGGTGTGGGAGGGCCGGGGCTGATGGGACGGCTCGACGGCAAGGTGGCGCTCATCACGGGCGCCGCCAGCGGCATGGGCATGGTTGCCTCGCAACTGTTCGCGCGGGAGGGGGCCAGCGTCGTGCTCGCAGACGTCGCCGACGACGCCGGCGAGGCCGTCGCCGCGGCGATCCGCGAGGCCGGGGGTCGCGCGACGTACGTCCATGCCGACGTCTCGAGCGAGGCCGACGCCTCCGCGATGATCGACGGCGCCGTCCAGACGTACGGCGGCCTCCATGTCCTGTACAACAACGCGGGCGTCATGCTGGCGGACGACACGTCCGTGACGGAGAACCCGGTCGAGGTCTGGGACCGCACGCTCTCCATCAACGTCAAGGGGGTCGCCTTCGGCTGCAAGTACGGGATCCCCGCGATGATCCGGTCGGGTGGAGGGTCGATCGTCAACGTGGCCTCGTTCGTGGCCTGGATGGGGGCCGCCACCTCGCAGACCGCGTACACGGCCTCCAAGGGGGCGGTCCTGTCGATGACCCGGGAGATCGCCGTCGAGTTCGCCCGGGAAGGGATCCGCTGCAACGCGCTCTGCCCGGGACCGATCGACACGCCGCTGCTGGCCGAGCTCCTGTCCGACCCGGCCCGGCGGCAGCGCCGCTTCGTGCACATCCCCATGGGGCGCCTGGGGCGCGCCGAGGAGCTGGCCAAGGCCGCGCTGTTCCTGGCCAGCGACGACTCCTCGTTCATGACCGGCGCGTCGCTGATCGTGGACGGCGGGATCACGGCGGCGTACGTCACACCCGAGGACTGAGCCTCTCCTCTCCTCTCCTCTCCGCACCGCACGTCCGAGCGCCCGGTGGGTACGCTCGATGCATGATCGTTCTCGGTGTCGGGGGGACGACGGTCGTCGGCCCCGGCTCGTACAACTTCTGGCCGTTGCTCTTCATCCCGCTCGCCCTCGTGACCTTGCGGTTCGCCCTCCGCTTCCCCCTCGGGCCCATGACCTACGTTGCCGCCCTCGTGGTGGGCACCGGCATCGGCTGGTCCGTGGGCGCTTGGGGGGTCCTCCAGCCGTTCGCCGGAGCCGTGCTCGTCTTCGCCCTGGCCACGCTCTGGCGGCGCCCACGGAACGCTTGAGCAGGGACGGCGACCCTGGGGGAGGCCGAGCCCAGGCGGCTCACCCCCGCTCGAACACCGGCTTCAGCGCGAAGTAGAGGTCGCGGTAGCGGCGGTAGGCGTCCTCGTACGCGGCGCTTCGCTCGGGGTCGGGCACGGTCTCGTCGGGCTCGTAGGACACCAGCGCGGTCACGGCCTCCGCGACACTGCCGAACACCCCCGCCGCGACGGCGGCGAGGACGGCCGCGCCCGTGGCCGTGGTCTCGACACTGGTCGGGACGCGGACCGGGAGCCCCGTGACGTCGGCCTTGATCTGCCGCCACAGCGCTCCCTTGGCCCCGCCGCCCACCATCGTGAGCCGCCGGACGTCCAGCCCTGCCCCCTTCATCGCCTCGAGGATGTCGCGGAGCGCGTAGGCGCTCCCCTCGAGCAACGCTCGGGTCATGTGCGCCCGCGTGTGCGCCAGGGTGAGCCCGTAGAAGACGGCTCGGGCGGCCCCGTTCCACTCGGGGGCCATCGCGCCCTGCATGCACGG
>JBHGAT010000133.1:0-5562 GCA_041946645.1 Candidatus Velamenicoccus archaeovorus
GCATCCGCGCGGTCGGCGTCGAGACCGGCGGGTCCAACATCCAGTTCGCCGTGGACCCGACCGACGGGCGCCAGGTGCTGATCGAGATGAACCCGCGGGTGTCGCGCTCGTCGGCACTCGCCTCCAAGGCCACGGGGTTCCCCATCGCGAAGATCGCCGCGCTGCTCGCCGTGGGCTACCGGCTCGACGAGATCACGAACGACATCACCGGCCGGACCCCGGCCGCCTTCGAGCCGACGCTCGACTACGTCGTCGTGAAGGTCCCCCGGTTCGCGTTCGAGAAGTTCACAGACGCCGATCCGACGCTCACCACGACCATGAAGTCGGTCGGAGAGGTCATGGCGATCGGACGCACGTTCACGGAGGCGTTGGGGAAGGCGTGGCGGTCGCTCGAGCGCGAGGGGTTCGACCTGGGGTGGATGGGTGTGGGCGCCCCGGGTCCCTCCGCCGAGCCCCCCGCCGGTTCGCTCGATCGGCTCCGCACGCCCTCCGAGCGGCGGCTCGTGCTCGTCGAGCGGGCCCTCCTCGAGGGGCACACGGTCGAGGAGGTCGCGCGCGCGTCGGGGATCGATGCCTGGTTCGTGGATCGGATCGCGGAGGTGGTGGAGGAGGCTCGCGGGGTGGAGGGGCGGCGGCCGGGGGATCTGGATGCCGAGGAGCTGCTCCGGGCGAAGCGGGTGGGGCTGTCGGATCGGCGGATCGCGGCGCTCGTCGGCGCGAGCGAGACCGAGGTGCGCGCGAGGCGGGCGGAGCTGGGGGTTCGGCCCGTGTACAAGACGGTGGACACGTGCGGGGGGGAGTTCCCGGCGCTGACGCCGTACCACTACTCCTGTTACGAGGAGGAGACGGAGGTGCGGCCGGCGGAGCGGCCGCGGGTGGTGATCCTGGGGGCGGGGCCGAACCGGATCGGGCAGGGGATCGAGTTCGACTACGCCTGCGTGCACGCCGCCTACGCGCTGCGGGAGGCCGGGTACGAGGCCGTGATGGTCAACAGCAACCCGGAGACGGTCTCGACCGACTACGACACCAGCAGCCGGCTGTACTTCGAGCCGCTCTCTGCCGAGGACGTGCTGGCCGTGTGCGAGGTGGAGCGGCCGGTCGGCGTGATCGTGCAGCTCGGCGGGCAGACGCCGCTGAAGCTCGCGCGGACGCTCGAGGCCGCCGGGTTCCCCGTGCTCGGGACCCGGCCCGAGGCCATCGACCTGGCCGAGGACCGGGGGAAGTTCGCGGCCCTGTGCGCCGAGCTCGGGATCCCCGCGCCGCCGCACGGCGAGGCCCGCGACCCGACGGAGGCGCGCGAGGCCGCCGCGCGGATCGGCTACCCGGTCGTCGTGCGCCCGAGCTACGTGCTGGGCGGCCGGGCCATGGAGATCGTGTACGGCGAGGACGAGCTCGAGCGGTTCGTGCGCACCGCGGCCGAGGCCAGCCCGGACCACCCCGTGCTGATCGACCGGTTCCTGGAGGGCGCGATCGAGATCGACGTCGACGCCGTGAGCGACGGGACCGACGTGTTCGTGGGCGCCGTGATGGAGCACATCGAGGAGGCCGGGGTGCACTCCGGCGACTCCTCGTGCGCGATCCCGCCGCCCACGCTCTCCGATCACGAGCTCGACCAGGTCGAGGCCATCGCCCGGTCGCTGGCCCGGCGCCTCGGCGTGCGCGGGCTGATGAACCTGCAGCTGGCCGTGAAGGACGAGCGGATCTGGGTGCTCGAGGCCAACCCTCGGGCCTCGCGCACGGTCCCCTTCGTGTCCAAGGCCACCGGCGTGCCGCTGGCCAAGGTGGCCACGCTGGTGCTCCTGGGGCGCACGCTGGAGGAGCTCGCGGCCGAAGGCATCGTCCCCGCCGACCCCAGGCCCTACCGGCACCTCCCGTACACGTGCGTGAAGGCGGCCGTGCTGCCGTTCGGGCGGTTCCCCGGGGTCGACACCGTGCTCGGTCCCGAGATGCGCTCGACCGGCGAGGTCATGGGGATCGACGCGGACCCCGGCTCGGCCCTGGCCAAGGCGCTCGTGGCCGCCGGAACCACGCTGCCAGCCTCCGGCACGGTGTTCGTCTCGGTGGCCAACCGCGACAAGCGGGCCATCGCCCTGCCGGCGCGGCGGCTGGCGGAGATGGGGTTCCGGCTGCTGGCCACGCGGGGGACGGCCGGCGTGCTCCGCCGCGCGGGGATCCCCGTCACCGCGGTCGACAAGGTGTCCGAGGGCTCGCCCAACGTGGCCGACCTGATCGCGGAGGGCCGCATCGACCTGGTGATCAACACGCCGTTCGGGCGCGGTCCGCGCACCGACGGCTACTACATCCGCACGGCGGCGGCCCGGGCGGGGATCCCGTGCATCACCACGCTGCCCGGCGTGATGGCCACGCTGCGGGGGATCGAGGCCCTCCGCACGCCGTCCCAGGAGCCGGTCTCGATCCAGGAGTACCACGACCTGGCCCGGACCCCGGAGGTGCGGGTGTGAAGCGGGCCCGGGCGGAGATCCTGAACGTGCGCAGGGCCGGCGCGTACCACTCGATCACGCTCGTGGCGCCGGAGATCGCCGAGCGGGCCCGGCCGGGGCAGTTCATCTCCGTGGCGATGCCCCCCGAGCGCAGCACGATCCTGCGGCGGCACTTCTCGATCCACCAGGCCTCCAGGCGGGGGGGTTGGGCGGGAACGCTGGAGTTCGTGTTCGACCCGCGCGGCGCCGGCACGGCCTGGCTCGCCGAGACCCGGGCCCACCAGTCCGTCGACGTGATCGGACCGCTCGGCACGTCGTTCGCGTACCCGCAGCGGCTCACCAACTGCCTGCTGGTCTCGGAGGGGCACGGCACGGCCCCGATCTACTTCCTGGCCCAGGAGCTGCGGGCCCGGGGCAAGCGCGTCGACATGCTGCTCGGGGGGACCACCGAGCCCCGGGTGTTCAAGCCGATCGAGGGCAAGCGCCTCTCGCAGACCGTGACGATCGTCACGGCCGACGGCAGCATCGGCGAGCAGGGCACCATCGCCGAGGCCCTCCCGCACGTGGCCGAGGCCACGGGGACGCAGGTGCTCTACGCCGCGGGGCCGCGGGGCATGCTCCGCGCGGTGGCGAGCTTCTGCGCCGAGCGCCGGATCCCCGCCCAGGTGGCGGTCGAGGAGCAGATGGCGTGCGGCGTGGGGATGTGCTTCACGTGCGTGGTCCCGGTGATCCGCAAGGACGGCTCGGGGTTCGACAACCTCCGGGCGTGCACCGAGGGACCGGTGTTCAACCCCGCACGGATCTTCTGGGACCGGTGGATGGGCGAGCGGCGGGCCGCGGCCACCCCGCCCGAGGGCTTCCCGGTGGTGCGGACGTGGCCGGGGTGAAGCCGTCCCTGGCCGTCGACCTCGGCGGGCTCCGGCTGCCCCTGCCCGTGGTCGCCGCGGCCGGCTGCTTCGGCCCGGGACGCGAGCGCGTCGGGCTCACCGACGTCCGCGCCCTGGGGGCCGTGGTCACGCGGAGCCTCACGTACCACCCGTCCAAGGGCGCGCCCACGCCGCGGGTGGCCGAGAGCCCCTCGGGGATCGTGACCGCGGTCGGCGCGCAGAACCCCGGCGTCCGGGACTTCCTGGCCGAGGACCTGCCCCGGCTCCGCCGGACCCACCTGCCGGTGATCGCGTCGGTGGCCGGCTCGAGCCTGGAGGAGTACGTGCGCGTGGCCGGCGCCCTGCAGAACGAGGCGGGCATCGTGGCCCTCGAGGTGTCCCTCGCCACGCGGGACGAGCAGCACGGCGGGATCCCGTTCACCTCGCGGCGCGAGCTGATGGTGGACGTGGTGGGGGCGGTCTCGCGGCTGTCGTCGTTCCCGGTGTTCGCCAAGCTCTCCCCGATGGTGCCGGACCTGGAGGAGACGGCCAGGGCCTGCGTCCAGGCGGGGGCGCACGGCCTCACCCTGATCGACGCCGTGCCGGCCATGGTCGTGGACGTGGCCCGCCTGCGGCCGCGCCTGGGCTCCGGGGTGGGCGGGCTCTCCGGACCGGCCATCCACCCGGTCGCGGTGGCGGCGGTCTACCGGGTGGCCCGGGCGCTCCCGGACGTGCCGATCATGGGGGTGGGCGGCGTGAGCACCGGCGAGGACGCGGTCGAGCTGCTGCTGGCCGGGGCGTCGGCGGTCCAGGTGGGCACGGCGATGCTGGTGAACCCCTCGGCCCCCGAGGAGATCACCCGGGGGATCGCGGCGTACCTGAGGGACAAGGGCTTCGGCTCGCCGGGCGAGCTCCGGGGGCGGCTCCGGACGGGGGAGGCGACCGGGGCGTGAGGCCCAGACCGGCGAACCCGCTGATCGTGGCCCTGGACGTGTCCGACCTGGACCGGGCCGATGCGCTCGCCGGCGCGCTCCGGGGGCACGTGGGGATGCTCAAGGTCGGGCTCGAGCTGTTCAGCGCGCACGGCCCGGCGGCGGTGACCCGGATCGCCGGGCACGGCGCCGTGTTCCTCGACCTCAAGCTGCACGACATCCCGACCACGGTCGAGCGGGCCGCCCGCAACGTCGGTCGGCTGGGCGTCTCGATGCTGACGGTCCACGCGCTGGGTGGACCGGACATGGTCGGCGCCGCCGTACGGGGTGCGTCGCAGGGGGCCGAGGAGGGCGGGCACGCACCGCCCGTGATCCTCGCGGTCACCGTGCTGTCGAGCCTGTCGGGCGAGGAGCTCGCGTCGCCGGCGTCGCTCGCGTTCGAGGCCCGGGCGGCCGGCGCGACGGGCGCGGTCGTCTCGGGCGACGACGTCGGCGTGGTGCGCGAGGTGACCGGCGAGGACTTCTGCCTCGTGGTCCCGGGGATCCGCCCGGCCGGCTCGAACGGCCACGATCAGGTCCGCATCCTCACGCCCGAGGAGGCGGTGGAGGCGGGCGCCGACTACCTGGTGCTCGGCCGGCCCATCACCGGGGCGGCCGATCCCGTGGGCGCCGCCAGGTCGATCCTGGCGTCGGTCCGCTGACGCCGCCGACGCCGCGACGCGCCCGGAACCCCTCACCCTCAGGCCGAGGTTGATGCGGCGGACGAAAGCGCAGGTGACGACGCTGCTCGCGTTGCTGCGGCTCCGGCGGCGTGCATATACTCGCGTCGCTCTCGGATCCCGAACGCAAAGGAGCGCGTCATGCCGCTACCCGTCCTGACGGAGGAACAGCGCAGGCAGGCCCTGGAGAAGGCCGCCGAGGCCCGCCGCAAGCGGGCCGAGCTCAAGGGCCAGCTCAAGTCCCAGCAGCTCTCGCTCAAGGACTTGCTGTCCAGGCAGGACGACGACACCGTGGGGAAGATGAAGGTGTCCACCGTCCTCGAGTCCCTGCCCGGGGTGGGGAAGGTCCGGGCAAGGAAGATCATGGAGAAGCTGGACATCTCGGCCAGCCGCCGGGTCCGTGGGCTGGGCGCGAAGCAGCGCGACGCCCTCCTCGGTGAGTTCGACAAGAAGTAGCGCGCATCCGATCGCACGCCGCGGCAAGCTGTTCGTGATCTCCGGCCCCTCCGGCGTGGGCAAGGGGAGCGTCGTCAGGCGGCTCCTGGCCCACGATCCGGAGGGGCTCGGCTATTCGGTCTCGTACTCCACGCGCCCCCCCCGTCCC
>JBHGAT010000134.1:0-9025 GCA_041946645.1 Candidatus Velamenicoccus archaeovorus
GGCACGTTCAACGGCAACCCGCTCACGATGGCCGCGATGAAGGTGAACCTGACCGAGGTGCTGACCCGGGACGCGTACGGCGAGCTCGACCGGGTCAACCGCGGGTTCGAGCGGTGCCGCGAGGTGATCGCGCGGTACCGGCTGCCGGCGTCGATGAAGCTGCTCGGCGCGAAGGGCTCGATCGACTGGCACCCCGAGCCGATCCACGAGTACCGCGACCTGTGGGAGATCGACGACCGGATCCCCCAGCTCGCGTGGCTCTGGCAGCTGAACCGCGGCGTGTTCAAGAGCCCCGGCTCCAAGTGGGAGAGCTGGACGAGCTCGATCGTCCACACGGACGAGGACGTCCGGCGCTACGTCGACAACTTCGAGGAGCTCGCGGCCGCGATCACGGCCTAGGGGGAGACCGCCGGCCGCCCACTGGGCGCTGGGATCCACCCGGGTGGGCGCCGCCCATCATCCGAAGGCTGGGTCACCGGATGGTTGCCCGCGCTGTGACCCGCTGCGTTCGCGGCCCGGCCGGCTCCAGGCCGGGCTTGCCGACCATCGAAGTATTGTTACGATATATCGCGATGGAACGACGAGATATCGACGAGGCGAGGGATCCACATGAGGCATGAGCCTCGGGAAGGAGGGACCGTGCACGACATGCACGAAGCTCGGCCTCGGCATCACGGGGGGCGCCGCCCGCACCATCATCACGAGGGACCACCCCCCTGGGCCCGGCACTGGCGGGGGAACATGTTCTTCGGACCCCCCTGGGGCGGAGGCCGGCGGGCCCGGAGGGGCGACGTCCGGACGGCGATCCTCGCGCTCCTGGGGGAGAAGCCGATGCACGGCTACGACCTGATCCGGGAGCTCGAGGAGCGCTCGGGCGGCGCCTGGCGGCCGAGCCCCGGATCGGTCTACCCCACGCTCCAGATGCTCGAGGACGAGGGGCTGATCACCGGGCAGGAGCACGACGGCAAGCGCGTGTTCTCGCTCACCGACGCCGGGCGGAAGGAGCTCGAGGAGCGGCGCGAGCGCGACGGGGGCGCGGCGCCGTGGGAGGTCGGCGGGTTCGGCGAGGCGGTCGGCCAGCTCCGCGACGCGATGTTCTCGCTCGGGGCTGCGGTCATGCAGGTCGGCCGCACCGGCACCGACGCCCAGCGGAAGGAGGCGGCGGAGATCCTGGCTGAGGCCCGGAAGAAGCTCTACACCCTCCTGGCCGAGGACTGAGCACCGGAACCGACCCGGCCGAGGATCGCCGCAGCGCCAGGTGGGGGATCCTCAGGGAAGGGACGGGTGGCGGCCGCTTCCGTCGCGGCAGACGCGGCCGCCACCCCGAGGGTTGACCCCTCGATGCACACCCGGAGGGGACCGGAGCGTGCATCCGGCGAATCGGTCCCGCGGGACCGGCGCTTGATCCTTCCGCCGCAACCATCGACCGAGGGCCGAGCAGGTACCGACCTTCGGCCGAGCGACCCGGGGTCACCGTCCGATGGAGCCGTGGTCAGCCCTGACCACCTAGGATTCCCCCACGACCGTCGCGCCGACGACCGCGCGACCTCGATCCGGAAGGATGGTGCACATGCCCAGGGGGATCCTCGAACGCCTGGCCGACGGCCCGGTCCTCGGCGACGGCGGCTACCTGCTGGAGCTCGAGAAGCGTGGCTACGTGCAGGCCGGCCCGTTCACCCCGGAGGTCGTGATCGAGCACCCCGACGCCCTCGAGCAGCTCCACCGCGAGTTCCTGCGGGCCGGCGTCGACGTGCTCCAGACCATGACCTTCTACGCGAGCGACGACAAGCTGGCCACCGTGGGGCTGGCCGGCAAGGTCGACGACATCAACCGGGCCGCCGTGCAGATCGCCCGCAAGGTGGCGGCCGAGGGCGACGCGCTCGTCGCGGGCAACCTCTCCCTGACGTGGGCCTACGATCCGGCCGACCCGGCCACCGCCGACCACGTCCGCGCGCTGTTCGACCGGCAGCTCCAGGATCAGCTCGACGCCGGGCCGCCCGACCTGTGGATCGGCGAGACCTTCAGCTACCTGGGCGAGGCCCTCCTGTTCGTCGAGCGGGCCAAGGCCACCGGGCTCCCGGTCATGGTCACGATGTCCTTCGAGCAGCCCGAGCCGCACGCCTACGAGGGCGACGGCCCCGCGGACTGCGCTCGGCAGCTCGCCGACGCGGGAGCCGACATCGTGGGCGTCAACTGCCTGAACGGGCCCGAGCAGCAGCTGCCCATCGCGATCGCGATGCGCCAGGCCGTCTCCACCCACGTGGCCGCCCAGCCCGTCGCGTACCGCACCACGGCCGAGCGTCCGGACTTCACGTCGTGGGAGGCCTTCCCGTACGCGCTCGATCCGATGCAGCTCTCCCGGCAGGAGATGGCCGACTTCGCGCGGCGCGCGCACGAGGCCGGGATCGGCTACATCGGCTCGTGCTGCGGATCGGTCCAGGCGCACGTCCGGGCGATGGCCAAGGTCCTGGGGAAGCTCCCCGCCGAGGAGCGGGCGTGGCGGAGCGCCGACGGCAAGGCCATGTCGGCCTACGAGTACTACGCGCACACCGAGACGGAGGTCTGAGCCGTGGCTGAGCGGCGCGAGTTCGAGATCGCCGTGATCGGGCTGGGCGGGATCGGCAGCGGCGCGCTCTACTGGGCCTCCCGCCGGGTGAGCTCGGGCGCCCTGGGGCTGGAGCGGTTCGAGCTCGGGCACGAGCGCGGCGCGAGCCAGGACCACTCGCGGATCATCCGGCTCAGCTACCACACGCCCGCCTACGTGCGGTTCGCCCGGGACGCGTACGCCGCGTGGGCCGAGGTCGAGGAGGAGTCCGGCCAGCAGCTCGTGATCCGCACCGGCGGGCTCGACCTCTACCCCGAGAGCGCCTACCCGCTGATGGACGACTACACGCGCTCGCTCGACGAGGTCGGCGTCCCCTACGAGTGGATGGACGCGGCCGAGGCGATGCGCCGGTGGCCCCAGTGGCACCTGACCGAGGACGTGAAGGTGATGTACCAGGAGGCCTCGGGCATCGCGACGGCCGCCCGGGCGAACGCGGCGCACCGCCGCCTGGCCGAGTCGCGGGGCGCCACGATCGTCCCCAACGCCCGCGTGACCGACATCCGCGAGGCCGGCGGGCTGTACGAGCTGGAGACCGAGGCCGGGATCTACCGCGCCGAGCGTCTGGTGATCGCCGCCGACGCCTGGACCAACGAGCTCCTCGGGCAGCTCTGGCGGCCGATCAACCTCACCGTGACTCAGGAGCAGGTGCATTACTACGCGTCGCAGGATCTCGAGGCCTTCCAGCCGGAGCGGTTCCCCATCTGGATCTGGATGGGCGAGCCCTCCTACTACGGCTTCCCGGCGTACGGCGAGCCCGGCGCGAAGATCGGCTGGGACGCCGGCGGCCGCGAGGTCACGGGCGACACCCGCACGTTCGATCCCGACCCGGTCTACGCGTCCGGGCTGGACGCGTTCATGCGGGACCACCTGCCCGGCGGGTTCGGCCCGTACCTCGCGCAGAAGAGCTGCCTGTACACGATGCCGCCCGACCGCGACTTCATCGTCGACCTCGTGCCCGGTCACGAGCACGTCGCGATCGGCCAGGGCGCGGCGCACGCGTTCAAGTTCGCGAGCGTGTTCGGCCGCTCGCTGGTGGAGCTGGCGTTCGACGGGGCGGCGACCTCCGACGTCTCGGCGTGGGGTCTGGATCGCGAGGTCCTCACGATGCAGGACCCGCCCAAGGCCTTCACGATCTGAGCGAGCGCGAGGGAGCGGCGTGGGTCCTGTGGGTGTGGGGTGAGATGGAGTCGCGGGACCTCGCCGCCGCCGTCGGGATCAGCCGCCCCACGTCGACCGGCGTGGTCACCACGCTCGAGCGCCGGGGGTGGGTCCGGCGCCGGCGCAACTCCGCGGACGGCCGCATGGTGCGGGTGAGCCTCACGCCGGCCGGCGAACGGAAGATCGAGACGCTGTTCCCGCGGTTCAACGAGGAGGAGCGAGCCGTGACCGCACACCTGTCGCCGCACGAGCAGGAGACGCTCGCCGGGCTCCTCCGCTCGATGCTCCGGACCGTGACGCCCGACTAGTCTGGTTCAGACTACCGCCCCGCGGCGGAGCCCCGGGCCCCGGCACGGCTAGGCGAGCTCGATCCGGACGGGCATGTGCTTGATGCCGTTGATGAAGTTCGAGCGGAGGCGCTCGACCGGACCCGTGAGCTCCACGTCCTCGAGCCTGGGCAGCAGCTCGTCGAACATCACCAGCACCTCGAGCCGGGCCAGGTGCATGCCCAGGCACACGTGGGGGCCGCCGCTCCCGAACGCCATGTGCGGGTTGGGATCCCGCCCCACGTCGAACCGGGTGGGTTGGGGGAAGACCTCCTCGTCGCGGTTGCCCGAGACGAACCACACGACCACCTTGTCGCCCTCGCGGATCCGCTGGCCGTGCAGCTCGAGGTCGCGCGTGGCGGTGCGCCGGAAGTGCATCGTCGGTGAGGCCCACCGCAGGATCTCCTCGACGGCCGTGGGCATCAGCCCGGGATCCTCGCGCAGGCGCCGCCACTCGTCCCGGTGTTCCGTCAGCGCGAGCATCCCGTGCGTGATGGCGTGCCGGGTGGTCTCGTTCCCCGCGACGATCAGCAGGCAGAAGAAGTTGTCGAACTCGCGCTCGGACAGCCGCTCGCCGTCGATCTCGGCGTGGACGAGCTTGGTGACCAGGTCCTCCTGCGGCTCGCGCCGGCGCTCGGCGGCGAGCCGGTGCCCGTACTCCATCAGCTCGACCGCCGCCGGGCTCCGGAAGGGGAGCAGCCGGTAGGCGCTCGTGTCCTCCTTGTCCATCACGGCTCGGGAGTACTCGGGGTCGGTCTGGGCGATCATCGCGTCGCCCAGCTCGATGCACATCGGCAGGTCCTGGTTGGGGACGCCCATGATCCGCGCCAGCACGCGGATCGGGAGCTCGCGCGAGACGTGCTCCACGAAGTCGAGCTCGCCGAGCGGCAGCGCCCGGTCGAGCACCAGCCGGGCCTGCTCGCGGACGAACCCCTCGTACTGGGCCACCGCGCTCCGCGTGAAGTGCTTGCTCACCAGCCGCCGCAGGCGCGAGTGCCGCGGCGGGTCCATGTCGATCATCGAGCGGCGGGCCTCGACCTCCTCGGGGGTCTGCTCCTCGAGCGTCACGCCGCGGGCCGAGGAGAAGGTCTGGGTGTCCTTCAGGACGTCCTCGATGTCGTGGAACCGGGTGACGGCCCAGAAGCCGTGGTTGGGCTCGGGTTCCCCGTGCCGGTAGACGGGGGCCTCCCGCCGCAGCTGCTCGAACCACTCGAACGGGACCCGTTCGACGTAGTTGTCGGGGTTCACCAGGTCGATGTCGGTCGCGAGCAACGGTTCTCCCCCCACCTCGAGACGGTCACGATATTTTGCTACCGAACGACCTGGAGGGGCAAGGGGCCCGGCGGCGCCGGGCCCCCGCTCGCTGCGCGGGCTGGCGGCCCGCGATGGGGATCAGGCCTCGGGCGTCATCTCCTTCATGCCCCAGGGGAAGTCGTACCGGGGCATCAGCTCGAAGAAGGGATCGGGGTCGAACGCCTCCGGTCCGAGCACGCCCCGGCCCTTCCAGGCCCCGGTGTCCAGGAGCTCCATCGCGATCACGGGGTTCACGGCCGTCTGCCACACGACGGCCTGGACACCGTACGTCCGCATGCACTCCTCGTTGTCCGCGACCTGGTACAGGTAGACCTCGCGAGGCTCGCCCTCCTTCACGCCCTTCACCCACGTGCCGGCGCAGGTCTTGCCGGTCATCCTGTCGCCGAGGTGCGCCGGGTCGGGCAGGAGGGCCACCAGCACGTCGCGCGGCGCCACCTCCACGTCCTTCACCCGGATCGGTTCGGTCCCGTCCATGCCGAGGAGCTCGATCACCTTGAGTACGTTGATGAACTCGTTCCCCAGGCCGTACTTGAACGTGACCCGTCCGACGTCGATCCACCGGGGGATCAGCAAGACCTCCTCGTGCTCGACGTTGACGCACTCGATCGGTCCGATGCCCTCGGGGAACTCGAAGATCTCGGGCTCCGAGAACGTCTCGGTCGTGAACCAGCCCCGGTCGCGCTCCCACACCAGGGGCGGGTTCAGGCACTCCTCGATCGCGGTCCAGATCGAGAAGTTCGGGGCGAAGTCGTAGCCCTCGACCACCAGGTTCGCGCCGTCCCGGACGCCGATCTCGTCGATCTGGTCGAACAGGTGCTTGGCGGCGTACTTGGCGAACACGTCGGCCATCCCCGGCTCGACCCCCATGCCGAGCAGGGCCAGCAGGCCCTTGTCCTCCCACTCGGTGGCCCGCTCGAACTGCTCGTCGCCGAGCTTCACGCCGGGCAGCCGGTAGGGCTCCGTGGGGTGCCGCCGGGACAGCGACATGGCCATGTCCATGTAGTTGGTGCCGGCCTCGAACGCCGCGTCGAACAGGGGCATGTTGAACAGGGGCTCGACCGCGTTCATCACCAGGTCGACGTCGTACCTCTTGGCGAGCTCGACCACCTTGCCCTTGTCGCTCGCGTCGATCCACTCCACCGGGAACGTGGTCGGGTCACCGAGCTTGGCCTGGACCTCCTTCGCCCGCTCCAGGTTGTAGTCGGCCAGGACCATCGTCTCGAGCCAGGGCCGACCCTTGGCCACGACGGCGATCGACTCGCCGACGCCGCCGACACCCACCAGCAAGACCTTCATCCCCTCACTCCTCCCTCGTCTCGTCGACCGGCACGCGCGGCTTCGGCACCGCCGGCGTCGGGAACTCCATGACCTCGGTCATCTCCTCGGTCACCCGGAACTCGTCCGGCAGCATCTCGGTCAGCGAATCGGGTGCTTCGGCCTTGCGGCTGAAGAAGTCCGGGTAGGCCTTGCGCGCCCACAGCCACAGGGGGATGCCCAGGACGAGCATACCGATGCCGATCACGAACGGCGCTCCGAGGCCCTTGAAGTCGCCGAACGCGAACCAGGCCGGCGTGTAGGCCGTCTCCGGCGAGTAGTAGAAGTAGTCGATCGCGGACCGCACGAACACCCACCCGAGGGTGAACGCACCGACGAGCGGCGCGACCCCGACGAACAGGAAGCTCCTCCAGCTCTTGAGCAGGTGCTTGCGGAACAGGATCGGGGCCGCGAGCGCGGTGATCCCGTAGTAGAAGGCGATCGCGAAGCCCAGGCCGGTGATGGAGTCCCACAGGATGTTCTCGCTGCGGTCGATCGCCACCAGGATCACCCACCAGGCGATCGACGCGATCCCGAACCACCACGTCGACCACGTGGGGGTCAGGTACTTCGGTGAGATCCTCGCGAGAGCCCTCGGCATGGCTCCGTGCGCGGCCATCGACAGGGTGGTGCGCGCGGTGGGCAGGATGGTCGTCTGCGTCGATGCCATGGCGGAGGTCAGCACGGCGATCATCATCAGCTTGCTCGGCCAGCCGCCCACCATGCCCGTAAGCACGTCGTCGGGGTTGTCCTCCAGGAACCTGGGGCCGCGGTAGGCCGTCGTGGCGAACGCGACCACGACGTAGGTCCCGACCAGGACCAGCGTCGACAGGATGGTGGCCAGACCCGACGCGGTGCGGGCGCCCCGCGTCTCCTCGTTCACGTTGGCCGCGGTGTCCCAGCCCCAGTAGATGAACAGGGCGATCAGGATCCCCTGGGACAGCTCGGTGAGCGACAGGTCGAAGGGGTTGATCCACCCCCAGGACAGCGGGGTCGAGCCGGCCGGGTGGTCCAGGTAGACCTTCACGATCGCCCAGATCGAGAAGCCCACCAGGATCAGGATCTCGATGGCCAGCAGCACGAACTGGGTCCGGGCCGACAGCTCGATCCCCAGCCAGCAGATCAGGGTCATCGCCAGGATGAACCCGGCGCCCAGGGCCAGCAGGGCCCATGGGTTCCCGGCCAGGCCGTCCAGGCCGAACAGCGAATACGTGTAGTAGGCCGCCACCCAGGCCAGGCTCGGCATCACCACGACGTCGGCGACGACCACGCCCCACCCGCCCAGCCAACCGGCGTTCGGGCCCATCGCGCGCGTCACCCAGGAGAACGTGGCTCCGCAGTCCGGGTCCACCCGGTTCAGGTAGTAGTAGGCCGCCGCCGTGAACAGCATGGGGAAGAACGCGACGAGCATGATGGCCGGCGAGCTGAAGCCGACCACCGCCGCCACCAGACCGAGCGTGGCGGCCATGCTGTAGGCGGGCGCGGTCGAGGCCACCCCGATCACGGTCGCCGACACCACGCCGATGGCGCCGGTCTTCAGGCCCTTCTGACGCGTCTCCGATTGCGCCACGGTTGCCACCGTCATCACCCCCCGGGGGCGCGAGCGAGCCCCTGCGCGGCCATCGTGGCGAGTGGTGGTCCCGGCCAGGTAGGGCCGAGGGTCCGGACCCCCGGGGACCTGATGGGCGGGTCGCCTCCTGACCGGGGGTCAGAAGAACGGGAGGTAGTACTCGAGCTCCCAGGAGGTGACGTCGGTGGTGCTCGGGTCGTCGACCGCCTTGGTGTACCGCTCCCACTCCGCGCGCTTCAGGATGCCGAACGCCTCGACGAGCTCGGGCCCCAGCAGCTCGCAGAGCTCGGTGTCGGCCTCGAGCGCCTCGAGCGCCTTCTCCAGGCTGGGCGGGACCCGCACGTCGGTGTTCGGCTCGGCCCCGGGCTCCTGCGGTGGCGGCGGCTCGAGCTCGTGCTCCACCCCCAACCGGGCCGCGTGCAGGATGGCCGCGCCGGCCAGGTACGGGTTGGCCGCGCCGTCGGCGGTGCGGTGCTCCAGACGACTGGTCTCGCCTCGGCCGGGAGGGACCCGGACCGTGACGGTGCGGTCGTCGTATCCCCAGTTGCCCCAGTAGCCGTTCAGCATGTCCGGTTGCAGGCGCTTGTAGGCGTTCACGTGCGGCGCGAGGATCGCCGCCATCCCCTCGTGGTGCGCGAGCATGCCGGCCAGGCACCGCCGCGCGAGCGTCGAGAGGCCGTCCTGCGACGCCGGGTCGTGGAACGCGTTCGAGCCGTCCTCCTGGCGGAAGCTGAGGTT
>JBHGAT010000135.1:0-5428 GCA_041946645.1 Candidatus Velamenicoccus archaeovorus
CGGCCCGCGCAGCTCGCGGAAGGCCCGGGTCGGGGCGGCCTCGAGGCGCCCGCCCCCGCCGGCGAACCGGCGGCGCCGCCGGACGGCGTCGAGCACGACCTCCGCGAACCCCCGGTCCTGCAGGGCGTCGAACAGCGCCCGCTCCCCCTCGCGCGTCTGGAGGCGGGCCACCACGCTCTGGGGCTCGTGCTCCAGCATCTCCCGGGTGTCCTCGACCGACGCGCATGCCAGGGGCAGCACGTAGGTCTCCGGGTCGCCGTCCGCGTACTCGACCTGCACGAGGCACACGTACCCCACGGCCCGGCCCCCCCGAACCTTCCCGGCGTCGGGCTGCACGGGGATCGCGTCCACGATCTCGACCGAGCGGATCCGCCGGGCCTTGCCCCCGAACCACCGGCGCCCACGGAGCCAGCTCGGGATGGCGTCCTCGAGCGCCTTGCGGTTCCGCGGGCCGAAGATCGTGGACCACGCACCGGCCACCTCAATGGCCGGCGGGCGGCGGGCCCCGGCCGCGATCTCGTCGGCCGTCTGCGGCTGCAGGAGGAACCAGTAGAAGGAGTACGGCCCCAGGGTCAGGAAGTAGGGCAGGTCGCCGATCGGGGGGAACTCGGTGCCGCCGAACAGCTCGAGCGGGACCTGCCCGCGGAACGCCGACAGGTCGAGCTCGACGTACTGGACCGCGCGGGACAGGTTGACCACCACCAGGATCCGCTCGTCCTCGTAGGTGCGCAGGTACACGAGCGCCTTGCGGTTGTCCGGGTACAGGAACTCGAACGAGCCCCGTCCGAACGCGCGGTACCGCTTGCGCAGCGCGATCAGACGCTTCATCCACCACAGCAGCGAGTGCGGGTTGTTCTGCTGGGCCTCGACGTTGATGGCCTCGGCGTGGTACTCGGGGTCGATCACGACCGGCAGGTACAGCTGCTGCGGGTTCGCGCGGGAGAAGCCGGCGTTGCGGTCGGCGCTCCACTGCATCGGCGTGCGCACGGCGTCGCGGTCGCCGAGGTAGATGTTGTCGCCCATGCCGATCTCGTCGCCGTAGTAGATCACCGGTGTGCCGGGCATCGAGAACAGCAGGCCGTTCACCATCTCGATCACGCGCCGGTCGTTGCCGAGCAGCGGCGCCAGGCGCCGGCGGATCCCCAGGTTGATCCGGGCCTGGGGGTCGCGCGCGTAGACCCGGTACATGTAGTCGCGCTCCTCGTCGGTGACCATCTCGAGCGTGAGCTCGTCGTGGTTGCGCAGGAACAGCGCCCACTGCGCCGCCTCGGGGAGCGGTGGCGTCTGGTCGAGGATGTCGATGATGGGGAAGCGGTCCTCCATCTGCAGCGCCATGAACATCCGCGGCATCAGCGGGAAGTGGA
This sequence comes from Candidatus Velamenicoccus archaeovorus, assembly GCA_041946645.1. Taxonomy (GTDB): domain Bacteria; phylum Actinomycetota; class UBA4738; order UBA4738; family HRBIN12; genus DASQQQ01. Next base: position 1,365 of record JBHGAT010000135.1, read on the forward strand.
ACGCCATGTGGCACTCGTCGCCCTCGCCGAGGTAGGCCACCGCGTCCTCGGGCCACTGGTTGGCCTCGGCCAGGAGCATCCGGCCCCGGTACCGGGTGTCGACGTGCGCGCGGATCTGGCGGAGGAACCGGTGGGTCTCCGGCAGGTTCTCGCAGTTGGTCCCCTCGCGCTCGTACAGGTAGGGCACGGCGTCCAGCCGCATCCCGTCGACGCCCATGTCGAACCAGTGGTCGATCACGCGGAGCATGGCCTTGCGGACGTTCTCGTCGTCGTAGTTCAGGTCCGGCTGGTGGCTGTAGAACCGGTGCCAGTAGTAGGCCTTGGCCAGCGGGTCCCACGTCCAGTTGGAGGTCTCGAAGTCCTTGAAGATGATCCGGGCGTCGCGGTACCGGTCCGGCGTGTCCGACCACACGTAGCGGTCACGGTGGGCGCTGCCCGGGGGGTTCCGGCGGGCCCGCTGGAACCACGGGTGTTGGTCCGAGGTGTGGTTCATCACCAGCTCGGTGATCACGCGCAGGCCGCGGCGGTGGGCCTCGCGCAGGAACAGCTTGAAGTCGCGGAGCGTGCCGTAGCTGGGGTGGATCGCGTAGTAGTCCGAGATGTCGTACCCGTCGTCGCGGAGCGGCGAGGGGTAGAACGGCAGCAGCCAGATCGCCGTGACCCCCAGGTCCTGCAGGTAGTCCAGCTTCTCGAGCAGTCCCCGGAAGTCGCCGATGCCGTCGGCGTTCGCGTCGTGGAACGCGCGCACGTGGAGCTCGTACAGGACCGCGTCCTTGTACCAGAGGTCGTCCTCGACCTGCGGCTCGTCGCGTCGTTCGCTCACGGCGTGGCCGGCTTCCCCCCGACCGCCCGAGCGGGGGCCGGACCGCCCGGCGGCTCGGCCGGGGCCCGGCGGACCGACAGGACGTGGGCCGCACCGGGATCCAGCTTCACGAAGTTGCGCGCCCCCCGCCACCGGAACCGGGCCCCCGAGAGGAGGTCCACCGCCTCGAACGGCTCGGTCCCCTGGACACCGAGCTCCCACAGCGCGAGGTCGGTCCACCCGGACTGGACGTGATCGGGGTCCAGGTTCACCACGGTGAGCACCACGTTGCCGCGGTCCTCGGTGGCCTTGCTGTACGCGATCAGCTCGGGGTTGTCCACACCGTGGAACCGCAGGCTCAGATTGCTCTGCAGGGCAGGGTTGTCCCGGCGGATCCGGTTCACGATCGCGATGATGTCACGCAGGCTGTCGGGCGTCTCGAGGTCCCAGTGCCGCAACTGGTACTTCTCCGAGTCCAGGTACTCCTCGGAGCCGGCCTCGCGAGCCCGGTCCTCCATCAGCTCGAACGCCGGCCCGTAGATCCCGTAGCTCGACGACAGCGTGGCCGCCAGGACCAGGCGGCTCACGAACGCCGGACGCCCGCCCGCCTGGAGCTCCTCGGTCAGGATGTCGGGGGTGTTGGGCCAGAAGCTCGGGCGGAAGAACTCGGCGGCGCCGGTACGGGTGAGCTCGGTCAGGTAGTCGGTGAGCTCCTGCTTGGTGGTCCGCCACGCGAAGTACGTGTACGACTGCGTGAACCCCAGCTTGGCCAGCCGGTACATCACCTTGGGCCGCGTGAACGCCTCGGCCAGGAAGATCGCGTCCGGGTAGCGTGCCTTCACCTCGGCGATGACCCACTCCCAGAACCGGAACGGCTTGGTGTGCGGGTTGTCCACCCGGAAGATCCGGACGCCGCGCTCGGCCCAGAACACGAACACGTCGAGCAGGGCCGACCACAGCGCCCGCCAGTCCGGCGTCTCGAAGTCGAGCGGCAGGATGTCCTCGTACCGCTTCGGCGGGTTCTCGGCGTACTGGACCGTCCCGTCCGGGCGGTGGCGGAACCACGAGGGATGCTCGCGGACCCACGGGTGGTCGGGCGCGCACTGGAACGCGATGTCGAGCGCGACCTCGATCCCCCGCTCGGCGGCGGCGCGGACCAGCCGCTCGAGGTCCTCGACCGTCCCGAGCTCGGGATGCACGGCGGTGTGCCCGCCCTCGACCGATCCGACGGCCCAGGGGCTCCCCACGTCGCCGGGGAGGGCCTCGGCCAGGTTGTTCCGTCCCTTGCGGTGGACCCGGCCGATGGGGTGGATCGGGGGCAGGTACAGGACGTCGAAGCCCAGCGCCTGCACGGAGGGCAGCCGGTCGATCACGTCGTCGAGCGTGCCGTGGCGGCCGGTCGTGGGGGAGGCCGAGCGCGGGAACAGCTCGTACCAGCTGGAGAACCGGGCCCGCTCCCGGTCGACGGTGACCCGCAGCTCGCGCTCGTAGGTGCCCGCGAACCGCCGGTCGGCATGGGCCTCCATCAGCCGGGCCAGCCCGTCGCCGAGCGCCGTGGCCACGGCCTCGGGCCCGCCCCGGCGGAGGGTGGCCGCGGCGCGCGCGAGCCGCTCGGCATCGCGCTCGGCGTCGCGCCCGGCGGCCCGGCGGGCGGCGGCGCGGACCATCTCGGCTCCGATGGCGAGGTCCACCCCGAGCTCCTGCCCGGCCTCGGCCTTCTTGCCCAGGCCGCTCCGCCACGTCCCGAACCGGTCGACCCATCCGAGCACCGTGTAGCGGTAGGTGCCGAGCTCGGTCACCGTGAAGCGGGCCCGCCACCGGTCGTTGCCGGCGAACGCCATCGGGGTCTCCGACCAGGCGTCCTCGCGCTCGTGCCGGTGGAGCAGGACGGCGGCGACGTGGTCGTGGCCGTCGGCGAACACGTCCGCCTCGACCCACACCTGCTCGCCCACCACGCGCTTGACCGCGAACCGTCCGGCGTCGATCTCGGGCCAGACCCCCTCGATCACCACCCGCCGCCGGCCCTCGCCGCGGGGGGTCATGGCCGGATCACGACCGGGGTGCCGAGCGGCACGTCGCGCAGGCGCAGCAGCTGCGGGGTGTACACGCGGACGCAGCCGTGGGAGACCTCGCGCCCGCGGTCGGCGGGGTCCGACGTGCCGTGGATGGCCATCCGACCGCCCCCCGGCCACTCGGACAGGACCGGCGAGAACCCCGACAGCCCCAGCGCGAACGGTCCGTACGGGCCGCTCGGATCGTCGTAGGACACCTTGACCCAGACGAAGAAGGTGCCGATGGCGGTGGGGGTCGAGGACAGGCCGACGCCCACGGGGAACCGGTCGGTCACGCGCCCGTCCACGGTGCGCCAGAGCGTCCGCGAGGAGAGGTCGACCACGATCTCCTGGTGCCGGGGCGCCAGGCGGACGTCGTCGGGCAGCGCCCAGCCGGTCCGGCCGTTCGGCCGCAGGGGGAGCTGCAGGCGCAGCCACAGCCGGTCCTCGGCCCGCCGGTGACCGACCACCAGGAGCGGCGCGATCCGATCCGTGCCGTTCAGCGTGTCGAGGGCGAACGCGGCGCGCGGGGCGCCGGGGGTCCGGTAGATCGGCAGGTACCGCTCGAGCGGCACGGCGGCGTACGTCACGCCGGGGCGGAGCGCCGGCTCGGCGGGGCCGGGCGAGGGCGTCGCGCTCGGGACCGGCGAGGGCGCCGCAACGGCCGGGGACGGGCTCGTCCCCGGCGGCGGGGACGGGCTCGTGCACGCGGCGGCCGCCACGAGCAGGAGCGTCGCGGCGGCGGCGCGGACCGGTCCGCTCGACCCCGGTCTCATCCCTCCGGGCCGTCGACGTTGACGACCGGCGTGCCGGTCCCCGTCCGGAACACCACGCCCGCGTTGGGCCGGTTGCCGGTGTTCAGCTCGCGGTGGATCACCCTCGAGGGGATCCGTAGGAACGCGCCGGGACCTCCTTCGATCGCCTTGGTCCCCCCGCTCCCGAACTCGATCCGGATCACGCCCGAGACCACGTAGACGAAGGTGGTCAGATCGCTGTGGTGGTGCCAGCCCGACACGAGACCCGGGTCCATGGTCACGTAGCCGACCCACCGCTCCTCGTCGAAGAACGCCTGCTCCCGCACCATGCCCGAGGTTTGCCCCTCGGGTGGTCGGATCCGGTCTCCCGGCTGCACCACCGTGGGTTCCATCGACGCCTGCACGTCATCCTCCTCTCGAGACGCCGGCGCGCTCGACCGTAGCGAGGTTGCCCCG
>JBHGAT010000136.1:0-5381 GCA_041946645.1 Candidatus Velamenicoccus archaeovorus
CGCCACCCGAGCTGCTCGGCCGTCTCGAACCCGAGCGTCTTGGAGCCCTGCGTGTAGAACGGGCGCATGTTCACGTTCACGAACGCCCACGGGAGCGCCTCGGCGACCTCCGAGCACAGGCGGTTCACGTCGTCGTAGCTGCCATCGATCGCCACGACCTTCGCGCCGTAGGCCTCGGTGGCCAGCACCTTGGCCACCTCCAGGTCGTCCGGGACGAACACGTACGCGGGCATCCCGACCTTGGCCGCGTGGGCCGCGGTGGCGTTCGCCAGGTTCCCGGTCGAGGCGCATGAGATGGCCTCGAACCCGAACGCCCGGGCCACGGTGATCGCGACCGAGACCACCCGGTCCTTGAACGAGTTGGACGGGTTGCCCGAGTCGTCCTTGATCCACAGCTTCTCGATGCCGAGCCGCTCGCCCAGACGCTCGGCACGTCGCATCGGCGTGAAGCCGGCCCCCAGGTCCACGCGGTCCACGCCTGGACCGCCCGGCAGCAGCATCTCGTAGCGCCACAGCGTGGGCGGGCCGGCCTCGACGTGCTTGCGGAAGTCCAGGCCGTCGATCGCCGCGAGGTCGTACCAGGGCTCGAGCGGGCCGAAGCACTCCTCGCAGATCGTGAGGGGCTCGACGGGGTAGCGCGCGCCGCACTCCCGGCACTCGAGCGCCTGCGGGCTGGTCAGCGCGCTCACGAGGTGACCGCCCCCTGCGAGGCCGAGCCGACCAGCCGGGCGTACTTGGCCAGGGCGCCGCTCGCGTACCGCGGCTCGGGAGCCCGCCACGCGGCACGGCGCCGCTCGAGCTCCGCCTCGTCGACCTCCAGGTCGATCCGGCGGTTGGCCGCATCGATCACGACCCCGTCGCCGTCCTGGACGAGCGCGATGGGGCCGCCGACGAACGCCTCGGGCGCGACGTGGCCCACGCTGTAGCCCTTGGTCGCTCCACTGAACCGGCCGTCGGTGATCAGCGCGACGTCGGCCCCCAGGCCGGCCCCGGCAACCGCGGCGGTCACCGCGAGCATCTCGGGCATCCCCGGCGAGCCCTTCGGCCCCTCGTACCGGATCACGATCACGTCGCCGGGCTTCAGCGCGCCCGAGGTGAGCGCGTCGAAGGCCGCCTGCTCCGAGTCGAACGGCCGCGCCGTGCCCCGGAACTCCAGGCCCTTCGCCCCGGCGATCTTCATCACCGAGCCCTCGGGTGCGAGCGAGCCGTAGAGGATCGCGGTACCGCCCTCGGGGTGGATCGGCTCCGCCAGCGGACGGACCACGTCCCCGTCCGGCGCCGGGACCTCCATCGACGCGAGGTTCTCGGCCACGCTCTTACCCGTCACCGTCAGGCAGTCCCCGTGCAGCAGGCCGGCGTCGAGCAGCTCCTTCATCACCACCGGGACGCCGCCGACCCGATCGAGGTCGCTCATCACGAAGCGGCCGGCCGGCCGCACGTCGACCAGGTGCGGCACGTTCCGGGAGATCCGATCGAAGTCGTCCAGGCCCACGTCGACCCCGGCCTCGTGCGCGATCGCGATCAGGTGGAGCACCGCGTTGGTCGAGCCGGCCAGCGCCATCACCACCGCGATCGCGTTCTCGAACGCCGGCTTCGTCATCACGTCACGCGGCCGGATCCCGAGCTCGAGGAGCCGGGCGACCGCCACGCCCGACTCCCGGGCGAAGACCTCGCGCCGGTAGTCGACCGCCGGCGGCGACGCCGCCCCCGGCAGCGACATCCCCAGGGCTTCGGCCGCGGCGGCCATCGTGTTGGCCGTGTACATGCCGGCGCACGAGCCGGTGGTGGGGCAGGCCGCGCGCTCGACCGCGAGGAGCTCCTGGTCCGACATCGAGCCCTGGGCGTGCGCACCCACCGCCTCGAACACGTCCTGGATCGTGACGTCGCGCCCCCGGTAGGTGCCGGGGAGGATCGTGCCCCCGTACAGGTACACGGCCGGCAGGTTCAACCGGGCCATCGCCATCAGCATGCCGGGCTCGCTCTTGTCGCAGCCGGCGATGCCGACGAGCCCGTCCATCCGCTCGGCGTGCATCACCAGCTCGACCGAGTCGGCGATCACCTCGCGGCTGATCAGCGAGGCCTTCATGCCCTCGTGGCCCATCGCGATGCCGTCGGAGACCGCGATCGTGGTGAACTCGATCGGCACGGCGCCGCCCTGGCGGACGCCTTCCTTGGCCAGCGCGGCCAGCTTGTCGAGGTGGTAGTTGCACGGCGTGACCTCGTTCCACGAGCTGGCCACGCCGACCTGGGGCTTGCCGAGATCCTCCTCGGAGAACCCCACCGCTCGGAGCATCGCGCGGGCGGGGGCTCGCTCCGGTCCCTCGGTCACCTGGCGGCTCCGCGGCCGGTTGTCGGCGCCCACGACGGCCTCCCTCTACGTTGAGACAGAATGGGACCCGCACGATACCAGGGAGCCTGGGATGACCTCCACGTCGAAGGACGCACCACCGCGGACCGCACGCAGCTGGTGGCTGCGGGAAGCGCTGGCCCTGCCCGAGTTCGCCGGCGAGCCCTGCCCGCCGCTCTCGGGCGACGTCACCGCCGACGTGGTGGTCGTCGGCGGGGGGTACACGGGCATGTGGACCGCGTACTTCCTCAAGGAGCGTGAGCCCGGCGTGGACGTGGTCCTGCTCGAGCAAGACATCTGCGGGGGCGGGCCGAGCGGCCGCAACGGCGGGTTCGTGAACGGCTGGTGGGCGGCGATCGGCGAGCTGGCCGAGCGGTTCGGCGACGCCGACGCGATGGAGCTCTGCCTGGCCGCTTCGCGCAGCGTCCAGGCCATCGGGACGTTCCTCGAGGAGCACGGGATCGACGCCTGGTGGACGCCGAACGGGGAGGTCGCGGTGGCGGCGTCGCCGTTCCACGAGGGAGCGTGGACCGACCTGCTGCTGGAGGCCACGCGACTGGGCATCGGGGACGAGTTCGAGGAGCTCACGCCGTCGCAGGTGACCGAGGTCTGCATCTCGCCGCGGTTCGGCGGCGGGATCTTCATGCGCGAGCTGGCCACGGTGCAGCCGGCGCGGCTGGCCCGGGGGCTCCGGCGCGTGCTGCTCGAGCGCGGCGTGCGGATCTTCGAGGGCTCCCCGGTCCGGCGGTTCGGCACGGGGCCGCCGGTGGTGGCCGAGACGCCGGGAGGCGCGGTCCGCGCCGGTGAGGCCGTCCTGGCCGTGAACGCCTGGGGGATCAACTGGAAGCGCCTGCATCCGTACGTGGCGGTCCGGGGGAGCTACATGATCATCACCGCTCCGGCGCCCCAGAAGCTCGCGGAGATCAACTGGACCGGCGGCCAGGCCATCCGCGACCTCCGGCCGTCGCTGCACTACCTGCGGACCACGCCCGACGGGCGGATCGCCTTCGGGTGCGCGGGGCTCCAGCCGGGGCTGGCCCGGCGGATCGGGCCGCGGTTCGCGTACGACGCGGGGTTCCTCCGCCGGGCGGTCCGGGATCTCCACGACCTGTTCCCCACGTTCCGCGACGTGCCGATCGAGGCCGGGTGGGGAGGACCGATCGACGTGGCCGGGCTGTACCTGCCGTTCTTCGGCACCTTCCCCTCCGGGACCGTGCACTACGGGCTGGGCTACACGGGCAACGGCGTGGGCCCGGCGCACCTGGGCGGCCAGATCCTGGCCAGCCTCGCGATGCACGCGGACGACGGCTTCTCCCGCCTGGCGGTGGTGACCCACCCGCCGCTCCGGTTCCCTCCCGAGCCGCTGCTGTCACCCGGGATGCTGGCGGTGAACCGGGCCATCCGGCGCAAGGACGACGCCGAGGCCGACGGACGCCGGGCCGGCGCCCTGACCGAGTTCGTGGCCAAGATCCCCCGGCGGCTCGGCTACAACCTGGGACCACGATGAGCATCGCCACCGACGGCCCTCCGCCCCGACCGGCCCGGCGGAGCTGGTGGATGGAGGAGGCGCTGGCCCAAGATCCCGGCGAGCCCTGCCCCCCGCTCTCCGGCGACACCACCGCCGACGTGGCCATCGTGGGCGGGGGGTACACGGGGATGTGGACCGCGTACTTCCTCAAGGAGCGAGATCCGGCGATCGACGTGGTCCTGCTCGAGCAGGACGTCTGCGGCGGCGGGCCGAGCGGCCGCAACGGCGGGTTCGTGAACGGCTTCTGGGACGAGCTCGGCCTGCTGGTGCGCCTCTACGGGCCCGAGCGCGGGATGACCGCGGCTCGGGCGGCCTCGGCCGAGATCGCCGGGATCGGGGACTGGTGCCGCGAGCACGGCGTGGACGCCTGGTACGCGATGTCCGGCAACCTCGGCGTCTCGACCTCGCCGGCCCAGGACGCCGGCCTCGAGGCGGCGATCCGCGGTGCGGCCGAGCACGGGATCGGCGACCGCTACCGGCCGCAGACCCCCGAGGAGGTGCGGGCCCGGTGCGCCTCGCCGGTGTTCCGGGCCGGCGTGTCCATCTCCGACGCCGCGATGGTGCAGCCGGCGCGGCTGGCTCGTGGGCTCCGGCGCGTGCTGCTCGAGCGCGGCGTCCGGATCCACGAGGGCTCCCCGGTCCGGCGGTTCGGGTTCGGTCCCCCGGTGGTGGCGGAGACGCCCGGCGGCACGGTGCGGGCCGGGCGAGGCGTGCTCGGCGTGAACGCGTGGGGCATGCACTGGCGCGCGCTCCGGCGCTACGTGCTCGTGCGGGGGACGTACATCGCGATCACCGCGCCGGCGCCGGAGCGGCTGGCCGAGCTCGGATGGACCGGCGGCGAGGGGATCTACGACTTCCGGACCGCGCTCCACTACCTCCGCACGACGCCGGACGGGCGGATCGCGTTCGGGGGGGCCGGGATGCAGGTGGCCTCGCGCCGGCGGATCGGTCCGAGGTTCGCCTACGACGAGGGATCGGTCCGGCGTCTGGTCCAGGAGCTCCGCCGGTGGTTCCCGCCGTTCCGGGACGTGCCGGTCGAGGCGGCGTGGGGCGGGCCGATCGACGTGTCCGGGTGGCACCTGCCGTACGTCGGCACGCTCCCCGGCGGGGCGGTGCACCACGCGCTCGGGTTCACCGGCAACGGCGTGGGGCCCTGCCGGCTGGCCGGGCGGATCCTCGCCGGGCTCGCCGCCGGGGTCGAGGACGGGCACACCACGCTGCCGTTCGTCCACGACCCGCCCAAGGCGTTCCCGGCCGATCCCCTCCTGGTCCCCGGCGAGCGGGTCGTGACCACGGCCATCCTGCGCAAGGACGCGCTCGAGGATCGCGGCCGCCGGCCGGACCGGCTCACCGACCTGCTCGCCCACCTGCCCCGACGGCTCGGCTACAACCTGGGGCCGTAGCGGCTCCGGCGAGGCACCGAACGCGGACACCCCACGCCGGAGGCGGTCACTCCACACCGAGCAGGTAGGCGTCGACGGGCTGGTCGCCCCGGAGCACCTGCAC
>JBHGAT010000137.1:0-5380 GCA_041946645.1 Candidatus Velamenicoccus archaeovorus
CAGACCGAGCCCGACGGACATCCCCAGGTACCCGGTCAGGTAGAGCCCATCGGCGATCGAGGGGTAGGGGAGCATCCACGCGCCCGCTTGGGCGGGCATCCAGATCGCGTTCGCGATCAGGTACGGGGTCGCGGCCACCGCGAGCGTCCACCAGGCCGCGGGCCGTCTCGGTCGGTGGCGACGCACCCCGTACACGAGCGCCGCGATCATCGCCACGTTCATGCCGAGCAGGGCGGCCAGCCACAGGGCACCTCCCGAGGGCACGACCCAGGCGACGGCTGCGGCCGCCGACAGTCCGGCCGCCAGGAAGGCGTTCGCCGCTCGGGAGGGACTCATCGGTCCACCGATCGGCGGCCCAGGTTGGCCTCGACGAGCTCGACGAGCTCCCGCACGTCGAACGGTTTGGTCAGATGCGCGGTCGCGCCGGACGCCAGGAAGCTCTGCGCCTGGCCGTCGGAAGCGTCCGCCGTCACGACGATCACCGGGATCGAGCAGGTCTCGGGGTCGGCCCGGAGCCGGCGCAGCACCTCGCTCCCGGGGATGTCGGGGAGATGGCTGTCCAGGAGGATCAGGTCGGGCCGGTGCTGGCGCGCGAGGTCGAGACCGAGGCTCCCCTGCATCGCCGGGAGGAGCTTGACCCCCGGGATCCGCGCGAGGATCCGCTCCACGAGGGAGACGTTGGACAGGTTGTCCTCGATGTACAGGACGGTGCCGGGGCGCTCGGGTCGGGGGTGGAGAGTCGGCGTCGACACGGGAGCTTCCACGGACCGCTCATCCGTTGCGTCGGTGTCCTGAGCTTCCGTGAGCTCGATCCAGAAGGTGCTCCCCTGACCAAGCATGGACTCGACGCCGAGGGTCCCACCCATCGCCTCTGCGAGATGACGCGAGAGGGGGAGCCCGAGACCGGTTCCCTCGGCGTCGGCCGTCGTCTCGACGCCCAGGCGATCGAAGGGCTCGAAGACGCGGTCGAGGTGCTCCGGCGGGATGCCCGGCCCGGTGTCGGAGACCTCCACCCGCACCCGGCCGCCCCCGACGCCACGGCACCCGATCGTGACCGTGCCACCGGGACGGTTGTACTTGACGGCGTTCGACAGGAGGTTGAGCAACACCTGCTCGAGCCGTTGTCGGTCGGCTCGGACGCGGTGCGGGCAGCGATCGGGACCGGCGACCACCTCGACCCCCCGAGCTGCCGCGAGCGGACCGATGAGGGCGACCGCATCCGCGACGACATCGCGCGTGGCGACGGGCTCCATGGACAGGGACAGGTGCCCCGCCTCGATCCGACCGATCTCGAGGATCTCATCGATGAGCTTGAGGAGGTGCTCACCCGCCGAACCGATCCTCCGCACGCTGTCGCGTTGCTCGGGATCCAGCTCGCTCATCTCGAGGAGCTGAGTGAAGCCGACGATGGCGTGGAGCGGGGTTCGCAGCTCGTGGCTCATCCGGGAGAGGAACTCGGTCTTCGCGCGGTTCGCCCGTTCCGCCTCACGCGCCGCCTCGACCTCGGCCTCCAGACGCCGGCGCTCGGTCAGCTCCTCGAGATCCGCCATCGCACGCGTCACCGCCGGGACGAGGCGGGCCAGCCCGCTCTTCAGGAGGTAGTCCGTGGCCCCCTGCTTCAGGGTCTCGACCGCGACGTCCTCGCCGATCGTGCCCGACACGAAGATGAACGGCAGGTCGGGGTCTCGCATGCGGACGATCCGGAGGGCCTCCTGGCCGCCGAACCCCGGCAGACGGAAATCGGAGAGGATGACGTCCGGCGCGAAGGTCGCGAGCTCCGACCGGAAGCCGTCCTCGTCGTCGACCCGCCGGACGTCGACGGGAAGCCCGCCGCGCACGAGCTGCCGAACCATGAGCTCGGCGTCGGCCGGATCGTCCTCGACGATCAGGATCTTGAGCTTCTCGTTACCCATGTCCCTGCTACTCCGGAACCCGGTTGAGGACGAGCCAGTACAGGCCGATCTCGGAGACGCACCGCACGAACTGCTCGAACTCGACCGGCTTCGTGATGTAGCTGTTGACCCCGAGCTCGTAGCTCTCCACGAGATCGGGCTCCTCCTTCGAGGACGTGAGGGCCACGACCGGGATGGTCCTGGTTCGCTCGTCCTCACGGATCCTGGCGAGCACCTCCAGGCCGCTGACCTTCGGGAGCTTCAGGTCCAGGAAGATGACCTTCGGTGTGGTCCGCGATTCCCGGCCCTCGTACGGCCCGGTTCCGAACAGGAAGTCCAGAGCCTCCGCGCCGTCCTGCACGAGGAGGACGTGGTTCGCCAGGTTGTGCTCCCGGAGGGCGCGGAGGGTCAGCTCCGCGTCCGCCGGGTTGTCTTCGACCAGCAGGATCTCCACCGCCAGCGGTTCAGCCGACATCGACGCTCCCTCCTCGATCCGGGAGCGTGAACGAGAACGTCGCACCGCCGTTCACCGCTCCCGAAGCCCACACGCGCCCTCCGTGGCGGGCCACGATCCGCTGCACCAGCGCCAGCCCGATCCCCGTGCCCTCGAACTCGGAGGGGCTGTGCAGGCGCTGGAAGACCTTGAACAGCTTGTCGACGTACCGGGGATCGAACCCCACCCCGTTGTCGCGGACCTCGTAGACGGTCTCGGCTCCGTCGCGTCGCTGCGTGATCTCGACCCGAGCTCGCTCCCGCGGGCCGGTGAACTTGAACGCGTTGGCCACCAGGTTCGCGAAGACCTGCCGGAGCATGCTCTCGTCGCCGCTCGCGGTGCCCAGGGGCTCGATCGAGACCTCGACCGACCGCCCCGGGTACTCGCGACGCGTCTCCCGCACCACGTCCTCCGCCAGCCTGGTCAGGTCGACCCGCGTCCGTTCGACCCCGCAGCGGATCACACGCGAGAACTCGAGCAGGTCCTCGATCAGCTGCCCCATCCGCCGGGCGTTGTCCACGATCACGCCGAGCACGCGCTTGGCTTCGTCGTCCAACCCTGCGGCGTGATCCTCGACGAGGATCCTGGAGAAGCCGTCGATGGCCCGGAGCGGCGCGCGCAGGTCGTGGGAGACGGAGTAGGCGAACGCCTCCAGCTCGTGGTTCGCCGCCTCGAGCTCGGCGGCCCGTCGCCGGAGCTGCTCGTTGAGGAAGCGGACCTTCTCCTCGGCTTGCTTCCGCTCGTGGATGTCGCGGCCGGTCGCCTGGAACTCGACGACCCCTCCCCGGTCGTCGAGGATGGCCGACGCCTCCCACGCGACCCAGCGGACACCCTCGTCGGCCAGCGTCCGCAGCTCGCGGTAGACCCGATGCGGCGGACGCTCCAGCTCCTCCAGCGCCTCGAGGGCTTGCGGGAGATCGTCCGGATGGATCAGGTGGCGCCAGATGTCCCGCCCGATCAGGTTCTCTCGGCTGAGCCCGTACTTCCTGCAGTAGGCATCGTTGGCGAACGTGAAGCGCCCCTGGCGGTCGATCCCCACGATGAGGTGGAGCTGGGACTCCGCGATGCCCCGGAGGCGGAGCTCGCTCTCGCGCAGCGTGACGGGAAGGTCGGCGGCGTTCCTCACGGCCCCTCACCACGTCCCACGTACCGGGCGACCACGACCAGCGCGTCATCCGTGCCCTTGAAGGAGCGCGCCAGGATCCCCGTCGCCATCGTCTGCGGCTCCATGGCCGGCGACACGTCCTCGGTGAAGTCGCCGCGGATGCCGTCGGTCGCCATGACCAACACGTCGCCCGGGGCGACCGGGACCACGTCCGCGCGCAGGGGTGGGAGCTGGTAGCCGACCACGCCTCCGCGCTGGAAGACGCTCTCCCTCCTCCCACGGCCCCGGTCGCCGTGGAAGAGGAACGCCTCGACGTTGCCGACGGACAGCCACGTCATCGTGTGCTCGCGTGCCTCGAACGACGCCACCGTCATGACCACGCCTCGCGTGCCCCTCAACGAGACATGACACCGCTGCACGAGGGCCGTCACCGATCGCTGCGGCTGCTCCGCGAGCACCGCGACCGCGGCGACCGCGGCGGACGAGGCATCCGGTCCGTGCCCCAGCCCGTCGATCGCAGCCACCAGGGCACCGCCCGGGAACCCGGCGATCACGTGTCGATCGCCCGACTCCGGTTCCCCAGGCAACGCGCGCGTGGCGACGCCCCAGTCGAGGAGGTCGGTGGTCATCGGCCCCACTTCGTCATCCTCACGGTGGTTCCCTCGCAGGCCGAGGACACGATCACGAACTCATCCATCAAGCGTCTGGCTCCGGGAAGCCCGAGCCCGAGGCTCCCCGACGTCGAGTAGCCGTCCTGCAACGCGAGCGCGATGTCCGGGATCCCGGGGCCCTGGTCGCGGGCGATCACCACGATGCCCCGCCGGCCGTCGTGCTCGACGGTGCCCAGGAGGATCTCGCCCTGGCCCGCATAGGCGAGGATGTTGCGGGCGACCTCGGAGATGGCCGTGGCCAGCAAGGTGAGGTCGACGTCTCCGAGCCCAAGCTCGGAGCCCAGCGTCCGGCCCCCCTGACGGGCGGCGAGGATGTCGCCGTCGGTCCTGATCGGAACCCGCAGCTCACGGGACACGGCCGTCGGCCTCCGTGGCCCCTGCGAGCAGGGCAAGCCCATCCTCGAGGTCGAGCGCGGTCGCCACGCCCTCCAGGGAGAGGCCCAGCTGGACCATCGAGAACGCCACATCGGGCTGGATCCCCACGATGACCGTCTGGGCGCCCCGGAGCCGGATCGTATGGGCGATCGTGCGGATCATCCGGGCGGCGAACGAGTCCATCACGTCGAGCACGGTGACGTCGACGACCACGCCGGTCGAGCGATGCCGGCCGACGAGCTCGGTCAGCTCGTCCCGCAGCTGCGTCAGGTCGGCATCGGTCAGGGCGGACTGCACCGACGCGATCAGGTAGGGACCCTGCTTGAGGATCGGGACTCTCATCGGTCACCCGCCCCCGCGCGAGCTAGGACGCCTCGGATCTGCGCTCCACCCGATAGCCGAGCCGGCGATCAGCCTCCTGGATGCCACCCTGGAGATCCGCCATGGTGGTCAGGCGGCTGAGATCCACGCCGATCGACACCAGCGACTGCGCCACCTCGGGCGAGAGCCCGGTGAGGATCACCGTCGTCCCCATCAGGCGAGCCGCCTCCGCGGTCTGCAGCAGGTGGTTCGCGATCTTGGAGTCGATGGCCGGAACCCCGGTGATGTCCACGACCGTGACCCCCGCCCGTGTGCTCCGGATGGCCTGCAGGAGCTGCTCGGTGAGCTGGCGGGCGCGCAGCGAATCGACGAGGCCGATGATGGGCAGGATGAGCAGCCCGTCACGGACCTGCAGGACCGGCGTCGAGAGCTCGCGGATCACCTCCTCCGCCCGTTCACGTTCCGCGATCTCGCCCTGGAGGGCTTCGTTCGCCTTGGCCAGCTCGGCCGTGCGCTCCTCCAC
>JBHGAT010000138.1:0-5370 GCA_041946645.1 Candidatus Velamenicoccus archaeovorus
ACGCGCGCGTCAGGCTGCGTGCGGTCGACCGGGTCCGGGTACCACGCCATCGAGAGCATGAGCCGAGACGGTCAGGGGGCGAGCAGTGGATGAGCTCTTGGGTATCGCTCGATTCCGGATCCACGAAGGCAAGCTCGACGAGTACGAGCGCTTGTCCGCTCGAGCGATGGAGATCGTGCGGACCAAGGACACCGGAACGCTGCAGTACGACACGTACTTCAACGACGACCGGTCCGAGTGCGTCGTCATCGAGCGGTACAGGGACTCCGAGGCGGCCCTCGAGCACGCCGCGAACCTCGCGGACCTCTCGGCGGAGGTCCTCGCGGTGGTCTCCGTGGTTCACGGCGAGCTGCTCGGTGAGCCGAGTGCAGAGCTGAGAGCGAAGTTGGCCGAAACGGAGGTCCCTCAGCTCTTCACGCCTTACGAGTCGATGCAGACCCGCAGGGAACCCAGGCTCTGAGGTCGCCGGCGACCTGCGCGATGGCGGCGCTCATCGTCGTGTTCGACCTGGCACCATGCTGGTCGGTCTCGGTCTCCGCCCTGCCCGTCGGAACGCCGACAGGTCCAGCTCCAGGTCCAGACCGATCGTCCGGGCCGATCTGCGGTATGAACGGGAGATGACGCGCTCGCCGGTACGCCCTGCCACGATCGCGGTCGTGACCGCGCTCGCCCTGCTCGCGGCGGGATGTGAGCCGACGGCGGCCGACACGCCCGCGCCGTCGCCCAGCCGGCCTGCCTCGCCGACGCCGGTCGGGAGCCGCGCGCAGATCCGGGTCACGCCGAGCCACGGGGCGAAGGCCGATCCCGCCGATGGGCTCTCGGTGACGGTGAAGCACGGGACCCTCCAGAGCGTCGCCGCCACGGCCGACGGCCACCCCGTCGAGGGGTCCTTCGGCGCCGGTCACACGTGGTGGCACAGCACGTGGTCGCTCACCACCGACACCGGGTACGAGATCCGGGCCTCGGCGATCGACGCGGCCGGACGGGCCATCACCAGGACGGCGTCCTTCCACACGCTCTCGCCCGACCACAGCTTCTCCACCAGGATCTTCGAGGGCTATCACAAGTCCTACGGCGTGGGGATGCCCATCATCCTCACGTTCAGCACGCCGATCGCGAACAAGGCCGCCGTCGAACGCTCGCTGGAGCTCCGGACCTCACGACCGGTGATCGGCGCCTGGTACTGGGACGGCGACCAGACCCTCTCCTTCCGCCCGCGCACCTACTGGAAGCCGGGCACCCGCATCGACTTCGTCGGTCATCTCGACGGCGTGGAAGGCTCCCCCGGCGTCTACGGCGTGCACACCCTCACGCAGAGCTTCTCGATCGGGCGATCCCTGATCGCGGTCGCCAACACACAGACGCACGAGGTGAAGGTGTACCTGGACGGCGAGCTGTTCGGGGACTGGCCGATGAGCGCCGGACGCCCGGGCGACGACACGCCGAACGGCACCTACCTGACGATGGAGAAGCACAACCCCGAGGAGATGATCGGCCCCGACTACGACATCCTGGTGCCGTACTCGGTGCGGTTCACGCTGTCGGGCGACTTCATCCACGACGCCTACTGGTCGGTGAACGACCAGGGCTTCGCCAACGTGAGCCACGGCTGCGTCAACCTGTCGCCCGAACACGCCAGGATCTACTACGGCCTGGCGAGCCAGGGCGATCCGGTGACCATCGAGGGCAGCCCGGTGGCCGGGACCTGGGGCAACGGATGGACCGTGTGGTTCCTGTCGTGGTCCGACCTCCTCGCAGGGAGCGCGCTGCACCGGGCCGTCCACGCCGGACCCAACGGGAGCCGCTCCGTCGCCCGCTCGAGCCTCCCGCCCTCGCACGCCAGGCCGCCTCTCGGGACCTCCGAGCGCGGCAACGCCGAGGCCACGACCGGCTGATCCGGAACAGGGCGGCCGCCCGATCCGGGCGCTCAGGGTCGTAGCGCCTCGGCGAGCCGATCCAGACCCACCGCTCGCGAGGCCTTCACGAGCACCACGTCGCCGGGACGGACCGCCCGCCTCACCTCCCTGAGCGCCTCCTCGACCCCGGACGACCAGGACGCCCGGTCCGAACGCATCCCGGACCCGACGGCCCCGCGGACGATCCACCGGCCCTCCGGGCCCACCGCGATCAGCCGGGCGAGCCCGCTCCGGGCCGCCAGGCGACCGATCCGCTCGTGCTCGATCCTCGAGGTCCGCCCGAGCTCGGCCATCGGCCCGAGCACGGCGATCCGTCCGGCACCGTTGGACAACGCCCCCACGGCGTGCAGCGCCGCCGTCACCGAGGTCGGGTTGGCGTTGTACGCGTCGTTCCACACCACGATCCCGCCCGCGCCCTCGAGGACCTGCATCCTGCCGGGAGGGGCCGCGGCCGTGCCGAGCCCTTCGGCGCAATCGTCGAGCGGCACCCCCAAGGCCAGTCCGCAGGCGGCCGCCGCCAGCGCGTCGGTGACGACGTGCCGACCGGGGATCCGCAGCTCGACCTCGGCACTCTTCATCCCGTCCGCCAGGCGGAAGACCGCCCGGGCATCGGCGGTCAGCCGCACGTCCTCGGCACGGACGTCGGCTGCCGCCCCCTGCCCGTAGCGGAGCACGCTGGCCCTGGTCCGCCGGTCGAACCGCGACACCACCGGATCGTCCGCGTTCAGGATGGCCAGGCCCGACGGCGGCAGGGACTCGACCAGCTCCCCCTTGGCCCGGGCGATGGCGGCGGGCGAGCCGAACGTCTCCACGTGCGCCGGACCGACCACCGTGACGATCCCGACATGAGGTCGCGCCACCTCGCACAGCGAGGCGATCTCCCCCACCACCCCGGCCCCGATCTCGCACACCAGGACCTCGGTCCGCTCGTCGGCGGCGAGCACCGTGAGCGGCAGCCCCAGCTGGTTGTTGAACGAGGCGGGGCTCGCCGTGACCGCGAACCGCCGGCCGAGCACCGCGGCGGCGAGGTCCTTGGTGGTGGTCTTGCCCACCGAGCCGGTGATACCCACCACGGTGGCCTCGAGCGCGCGACGCTCGCACGCCGCCAGGCGGACCAGCGCCGCCCCGGGGTCGGCGACGAGCACCGCCGGGCGGCCGCCCACGGGCTCGGACCGGCCGACCAGCACGCCCGCGGCCCCGCGGGCGTACGCCGCATCCACGAACCGGTGACCGTCCGTCCGCGTGCCCGGCAGCGCCACGAACAGCGCCCCCGGGCCCGCATCTCGGCTGTCGATCACCACCCGGCGGACGCAGGCGTGCGCGCCGATCGCTCGACCCCCGACGCACGCCGCCACCTCGGAGAGCCTTCGCGTCCGCACGGATATCCGAGGTGAAGACCGCCGGGTCGCTCCGATGGTTCCCCCGAACCATCCGGTGCCGGGGGCGGTCTCGTTCACATGGTCCGCCTCTTCAAGGACGCGCCGGACGCGGTGACCACCGGAGTCCTCGACACGTCGTTCCTGGACCTGGCCGAGGACTTCGACGAGCTCGCATCGCTGTCGGGGTCGATGTCCTCCCGCCTGGTCCGGACCGGCCGGGAGCTCCTCCGGGCCCGAGGGCACCTGCATGGCGACACCCTGGATCTGCTCGAGGATCAGCTGCGCTGGTTCCGCTCGACCTACGACCGCCTGCGGAGGGAACAGGTGGGGCTCCGGTGGGAAGCCGGCCGCGGCCGCCGGTCCCTCCCGTTGCTCGAGGGCCTGGCCGAGCGCAAGCGCGCCCACGCGGACCACCTCAGGAGCTTGCAGAGCTCGGCCGCCGCGCTGATCACCGCGTCGGATTGGCAGTCGCCGTCCTACGACCATGCGGTCTCATCGATGGCCGGCCGCCACACGGGACGGGTCACCGAGCACGTGGACGACTACAAGCGGGACCGTCACCCTGACGCGGCAGCGTTCGAGCAGGCGTACCTGCGCGAGTACGTCGACGCCGCCCGCGCCCTGGGCCTCCGGGCGCTCATGACCGGCTGCGGGATGTCGGCCTTCGCCACGATCCTCGCCTACCTCACGATGGAACGCCTGGTCCGAGGACCGGTGCTGCTCGGAGCCTCCGTCTACCACGAGTGCCGCGACCTGATCGCACGGAGCGAGCTGGGGCCGCTCGTGCACGAGGTCCCCGAGATGCGGACGGACCTGATCCAGCGCGCGATCGACGAGCTCCGACCCGATGCCGTGTTCCTGGACAGCCTCTGCAACGCCAAGGGGATCCACCTCCCCGACCTCCCCCGGATCGTGGAGCACCTCGGTCGGAACGGCGACCGCTGCACGCTGGTGGTGGACAACACCGGCCTGTCGTGCAGCCTCCAACCGTTCTCGCTGCTGTCGCCGGAGACCCGCACGGTCCGTCTGATCGTGTTCGAGAGCCTGACCAAGTACGCGCAGCTCGGTCTGGACCGGACGGCGGCCGGCATGATCGTCGCCGGTGCCGAGGACGGCGCCGCGATGGACGGCTACCGCGAGCACCTGGGGACCAACGTGGCCGATGCCGTGGTGTGGACCGTTCCGGAGCCGAACCGCGGGCTGCTGATGCGCCGGCTCCGGCGGATCGGCCGCAACGCCTCGCTGCTGGCGTGCCGGCTGCACCGGGAGGCGGCCGCGCACCCAGGCGTGCTGCTGGGGGTGTCCCATCCCTCCCTGCCGGACCACCCGAGCCACGACCTCGCCGGCGCGCTGCCGTTCCCGGGCGGGTTCCTGTCCCTCGACTTCGTGCGGTCCATGGACCGGACCGAGGTCCACCGGCGGTTCGTGAGGTTGGCGCTGGACGAGGCCGGACGCCGGCACGTCCCGCTCGCGGCCGGGGCGAGCTTCGGCTTCGACACCACCCGGGTCTACGTGACGGCGACCACGGCCACGGCGGCCCGCCCGTTCGTGCGGATCGCCGCGGGGACCGAGCACCTGCACGCCGCGGAGACCATGGCCGAGACGTTGGCCTCAGCGATCGCCCACCTCGATCGGTAGGAGGGCGCGGAGAACGGCCCGGGCCCGGGCTGGGACCACGGACCGTTCTCGACGGTTCCCGGGCTCGCTCAGTAGAAGCCCCCTCCGGAGGCTCCCCCGCCGCTCGTGAAGAACACGAGGTAGACCACCAGGTACACCACCGCGGCGGCGGCCAGGTAGATGGCCAGCCACTTCTTCCACTTCCGACCGTACCCGGAGCGACGCTCTGCCATCTCGCACCTCCGATGCTCGGGCGGGTCCGTTCACCCGCACACCGGGTACTACCCGGGCCGGCATCTCCGGAGATTGCCCCCGCGCCGGTCGGAGAGGACGTGCCGGGACCCTCCTCGGCCCCGGTCGGCGTAGTGGCGCGCGAGCTCGGAGGCGTAGCGGCGACCTACGGTGTCGGCGTGCTCGGCCAGCCATCCGCTGAGGGCCGTAAAGCCGGTCGCGGGGCC
>JBHGAT010000139.1:0-7619 GCA_041946645.1 Candidatus Velamenicoccus archaeovorus
TGGCTACCTACGAGCGCGACCGCTCCCGGCTGGAGGAGCAGCTCGCCTCCGTGGTCGAGCGGCGCACGGCGGCCGAGCACGAGCGCGATGCCCTGGGGGAGCGGATCGAGCGTCTGGACGCCGAGGCGTCGCCGCTGTCGGAGCGGCGGGCGGCCCTCGAGCGGGAGCGGCACGGCCTGTCCGGCAAGGTCGCCGAGCTCGAGGAGGCGATGCGGGCCCACCGGACCCGCCTGGACGTCCTGGAGGCCCGGCGGAAGGACCTGGAGGAGACCCCGGGCTCGCGGTTCGTCGAGCGGCACCCGGACCGGAGCCTGGGCCGACTGGCCGAGCTGGTGGAGGCGGCGCCGGGGTGGGAGCGGGCGCTGGCCGCCGCGCTGGGGCCCTTCGCCGACGCCGTGGTCTACGCGGACGAGGACCGGGCGGTGGCCGACGCCCCCGACGGTCGGGGCGCCATGCTGGCGGTGGCGAGCGGCGGCCCCACCGCGTTCGCCCTGCCCTCCGAGCGCACGCTGCTGTCGCTCGTGACCGTGGACGCCTCGGTCCGAGGGCTGATCTGCACGATCCTGCGCGAGGTCTACGTCGCCGAGGACCTCGACGAGGCCGTGCGCAAGCACCGCGCGTACCCCAAGGCGTGGTTCGCCACGCGCGAGGGGATCGTGGTGGGTCCCGAGGCCATCCGCACCGCCGGCGGGCACGACGAGCGGATCGGCGAGGTGGTCCGCGAGCTCGCCGTGGTCCAGCACGACCTGGCCCAAGCCACGGCGGCCCTGCGACCGCGGCACGAGCGGCTCGAGCAGATCGCGGCCGAGCTGGAGGAGGTGGCCCGGCGCATCGAGGAGGCCGACGGCGCCATCACCGCGGCGGCCGAGCGCATGTCGCGCCTCGAGGCGGAGGGAGCGTCGCTGGCCACCGAGGAGGCGTTCGTCAGGCAGCGGCTGGGCGGGCTCGAGGACGGCGCGGCAGCCTGGCGCGAGCGCCTGGCCGCGGCCGAGCACGTGACCCACGAGCTCCCGGAGCTCCCCCGTCCGCCCGAGTCCCCGATGCAGCTCCGGGTGACCGTGGAGACCCTCCGGCGCGATCGGGCCTCGCTCGAGACGCGGGCGGCGGCCCTGCGTTCGGAGCGCGAGACCCTGGCCGCGCAGGACCCGGCCGCGCTGCGGGCGGCGCTAGCGGCCGCGGAAGCCGCGCGAGCCGAGGCCACCCGGACGCTCGAGTCGGCCGATGGCGCCCTCCAGGAGGCCGTCACCCGCCGCGAGGCGGCCGCGGAGCGTGAACGGGCGGCCGCCGAGGCCGAGGCCGAGGCCAACCGGGAGTGGCGCGAGGCCTCCACCGAGCTCGAGCGGCTCCGGGAGGAGTACGAGGAGGAAGACCGGCTGCGTGGCGACCTCGAGCGCCGGATCCGCGACGCCGAGCGCCTGCTGCGCGAGGGGCACCAGCGGGAGCCGGCCGAGGCCGTCGCCGAGCTGGCCGATGAGGACACCGTCGCATCGCTGGAGAAGCGGGCCGAGCTGGTGCAGCGACGGCTCGCGCTGCTCGGCCGGGTGAACCTGCTCGCCGGGGGCGAGTTCGAGGCGCTCCAGGAGCGTCACGACTTCCTGGCCCGGGAGCTCGACGACGTGAAGAAGGCCCGCCGGGACCTGCTCGAGGTGATCCAGCGGATCGATCACGAGATCGCCGTCACCTTCGAGGCCGCGTACCGGGACGTCGCGGCCGAGTTCGAGCGCCTGGTCAAGGACCTGTTCCCGGGAGGCGAGGGCCGCCTGGTGGCCACCGAGCCGGCCGACCTTCTGAACACCGGCATCGAGATCGAGGCGCGGCCCGGCCGGAAGCGGGTCCGGCGCATCTCGCTGCTGTCGGGGGGAGAGCGCGCGCTGGTCGCCATGGCGTTCCTGTTCGCGATCTTCAAGGCCCGGCCGAGCCCCTTCTACCTGATGGACGAGGTGGAGCCGGCGCTCGACGACGTGAACCTCCATCGGTTCCTCAGGCTGATCCAGGGCTTCGCGGCGGACTCGCAGGTGCTGATCGTCACCCATCAGAAGCGCACGATGGAGGTCGCGCAGATGATGTACGGGGTGTCGATGAGCAAGGACGGCACCACCAAGATCGTGGCCCAGCGGCTGGACGGCCCGCCGCCGAACGGCGTCGTCGCCACGGTCGCCGAGCGCGAGGCCGCCGTCCTGCCCGAGCCCGACGCCGTCCACTAGGCTGGGCGATCGTGGAGGTCCTGCTCCTCGTCCTCGCGGTGGTCGTCGTCCTGGGCGCGCTCACGCTCGTGGTGCTCCGAGCGCGCCGGACCGCTGCCGGATCGATGGCTCCCCCCCGATCACCCGCGGCACCGCCCGTGCCTTCCGGTCTGGGCGCGCGCGCGCGGGCGCTGTTCGGAGGGGGCGAGGCCACCGCGGACACCTGGGCGCGGCTCGAGGACCTGCTGGTGAAGGCGGACGTGGGGCCCGGTGCGGCGGCCCGGATCGTGACCGACCTTCGCGGCCGGTACCGGCCGGGGGACGACCCGGCCCGCCTCCTGGAGGACGAGATCGCCAGCGTCCTCGGACCGGATGGGGCGCTCAACCTGCCGCCCGACCGGCTCGGCGTCGTGATGGTCGTCGGGGTCAACGGCTCGGGCAAGACGACCACGATCGGCAAGCTCGCGGCGCTCCTTGGCTCGCAGGGGCGGAAGGTCTCGCTCGCCGGGAGCGACACGTTCCGGGCGGCGGCGTCCGAGCAGCTCGACGTGTGGGCGGGGCGGGCCGGCGCCCACCTCGTGACCCAGGAGCGCGGGGCCGACCCCGGATCGGTGGCGTTCGACGCCGTCACGTCGGCCACGGCCCGGGGGATGGACGTGCTGATCGTGGACACCGCGGGACGGCTGCACACGCGGACCCCGCTGATGGACGAGCTGCGCAAGGTCCGGCGGGTGCTGGAGAAGGCCGCCGGCGCCCCCCCGGACGAGGTGCTGCTGGTCCTGGACGCCACCACCGGACAGAACGGCATCGCGCAGGTCTCCGCGTTCGCCGAGGCGGTCGAGGTGACCGGCGTGGCGCTGACCAAGCTGGACGGGACGGCGAAAGGGGGTATCGTCCTTGCGGTGCGCGAGCGGCTCGGCGTGCCCGTGAAGCTCGTGGGGACGGGCGAGCAGATCGGCGACCTCCAGACGTTCGACGCGAGGGCCTTCGCACGACGGATCCTGGAGGGCTGAGATGGCCAAGGCCGAGATCCTGATCGTCGAGGACCACCCGACCATGCGCGAGGCCATGCGCATGGTGCTCGAGCACGAGGGGTTCGAGATCCGCGAGGCGGGGGACGGGCAGGCGGCCCTGGCCATGGTCCGGGACCGACCGCCGGACCTGCTCTTCCTGGACCTCAACATCCCCGGCGCCAGCGGCTCCGACGTGCTCCGCGAGCTCAAGGCCGACCCCTCCACCAGGGACGTGCGGGTGATCGTGATCACGGCCACCGGCGAGGAGGGGCGGGACTACGTCCTGTCGCTCGGCGCCGACGAGTACTTCACCAAGCCGTTCAGTCCGCTTGCGCTGTTACGGACGGTCGAGCGCGTCCTTCGACCGGACCCAGAGGCAGACGGACCGTGAAGGTCGAGCCCGCGCCCAGCTCGGACGCGACGTCGATCCGCCCGCCCATCGCCTCGACCAGCTTCCTGGTGATGTAGAGGCCGAGCCCCGCGCCCTCGGCCGCTCGCGTGACCGCCGCGTCGGTCTGGTGGAACCGCTCGAAGATCCTGTCGACCTCGTGCGGTGGGATCCCGATGCCCTCGTCCCGTACACGGAACACGAGGTGCTCGCCGTCCCGGAGGAGCGACAGGCCGACCGCGGTGTCGGGCGGCGAGAACTTCAGCGCGTTCTCCAGCAGGTTGGTGAGCACCTGCCCGAGCCGGCCCGGGTCGGCGACGAACAGCTCCGGCAGGTCCGGCCCGACGACGTACCGGATCCGCTCGGCCCGGTCGCCGAACCCGGTCACCACGTGGTCGAGGAGCTCGCTCGGGTGCACGGCCTGCGGCTCGAGGGCCAGCGTGCCCGCCTCGATCCGGGACACGACCAGGAGGTCCTCGACCAGCCGGATCAGCCGATCGGTCTGCCGCTCGACGATCGCCAGGAACTCCTGGACCTCCTCCGGCGTCAGCACGTCCATCTTGCGCTGCAAGGTGTTCACGAACCCGCGCACCGCGGCGAGCGGGGTCCGTAGCTCGTGGCTCGTGATGGCCACGAAGTCGGACTTCATCTCGTCGAGCTCCCGCAGCCGCCGCAGGGTCTCGTCCTGCCGGTCCCGCAGGAGCGCCGCGTGGATCACCATCGCGATCTGGTCGCCCAGCGCGGCGAGGGTGGCCAGCGTGTCGTCCTCGATCCGGCCCGCCCGGGTGGCGACGTGGAGGACGCCGAGGAGGTCGGTTCCCACCCGCAGCGGCACCGCGGCTTCGGCGGTACCGTCGGCGCGAGCCCCGCCCTGCGCGGGAACGCCCTCGAGCGCGGCACGACCGGCCACGCCCTCGCCGAGCGTGAGGTGGGCGCCGGAGGGATAGCCGGGGAGCCCGTGGACGCCCTCGGCCGCCAGCCGGTCGTCCTCGAGCAGGAGGATCCCCAGGGCGTCGAGCTCGAGGTCCCGCGCGATCGTCGCGGTCATGGACCGGATCGCGCCCCGGACGTCGTCGGCGGCGACGCCGGCCAGGACGGCCGTGTGGAACGCGGAGAGCTCTCGGCGCGCGGCGGCCTCGCGGCGGGCGGCTTCCTCGGCCAGCGCGGCACGCTCCCGGGCGTGATCGGCCTCGCGCCGCAGCGACCGTGACATCAGCCCGGCCACCAGGGCCACCGCCAGCTCGACCCCCACCCGGAAGATCACGGCCGAGGCCAGGTACGCGTGAGCGGGGAACCGGAGCGTGACGGAGAGCTCGCGGACGGGCTCGGCGACCAGCGTCAGAACCACGGGGATCAGGGCGCCACGCAGCCGGTACCGCACCGCGCCCTCGAGCGGGAGCACGTAGGCCAGGACCCAGAGCGAGTTGCCCGGGGTGGTGTAGGTCCACACGAGCCCCGTGATGACGCCGAGGTCCATGGCGAACGCCGCGAGCCCGATCCGGCCCATCTGCGGCATCCGCGAGGCCCGCTCGGTGAGGGCCGAGATCGCGACGTTCCCCAGCGCCAGCCCGGCGACCAGCAGGAAGCCCAGCGGCAGGAGGTAGTCGGGCCGGGCGGGGTCGGTCCGCATGCTGGCCGCGGTGACCAGCACGCCGACGCTCACGACGAACCAGCGCAGGCCGATCAGTCCGACCTCGAGCCGCTTGGCCCGATCGAGGTCGCCGTCGGCGCGCGCCCCGTCGCCCATCGCCGTCCCTCCCGCTGGTACGCTCGTTCCGGCGCTCCAGACCACCATGGGGGGCACCCAGGCCCCGTTCTCGCTGCCCTCGGCCAGGCCGGCGGTGGTGATGATGGCCGGGGTGCAGGGCTCGGGCAAGACGACGGCCTGCGCCAAGCTCGCGCGGATGCTGAAGGAGAAGGGCAAACACCCGCTGCTCGTGGCCGCCGACCTCCAGCGCCCCGCCGCCGTCGAGCAGCTGTTCACGCTGGGGGCCGAGATCGGCGTGCCGGTGGTGTCGGACGGCAAGGACGCCGTCAGGGTGGCCAAGAACGCGCTGAAGCACGCGGGTCGCGAGGGGCTCGACGTGGTGATCGTGGATACGGCGGGCCGCCTCCACGTGGACGAGGAGATGATGAGGGAGGCCCGGCGCGTCCGGGACACGGTGAAGCCCCACCACGTGCTGATGGCCTGCGATGCCATGACGGGGCAGGACGCGGTCGTGCAGGCGCGCGCGTTCATGCGCGAGGTCGAGACCACCGGGTTCGTGCTCACCAAGCTCGACGGCGATGCGCGTGGCGGGGCGGCGCTGTCGATCACCGCGGCGACCGGCCGACCCGTGTTCTTCGTCGGCACGGGCGAGGGGACGGCGGACCTGGAGCCGTTCTACCCCGACCGGATGGCCTCCCGGATCATGGGGATGGGGGACGTGCTCTCGCTGATCGACAAGGCCCAGGAGAGCCTCGACGCCGAGCAGGCCGCCGAGACCGCCAAGAAGATGATGGAGGCCAGGTTCACCCTCGAGGACTTCCTGGTGCAGATGCGCGAGATGCGCAAGCTCGGGCCGCTCCAGGATCTGCTGGCCATGCTGCCCGGTGTCCCGGGCGGCAAGAACGCGCTCAAGGAGCTGGCCGGTCAGGTGGACGAGGGGCAGATGGCCCGGGCCGAAGCCATCATCAGCTCGATGACCCTGGAGGAGCGGCGGGATCCCGCTATGATCGGCGGGTCCCGGCGCCTTCGGATCGCGCGAGGGTCGGGGACCACGACGGCCGACGTCAACTCGCTGCTCAAGGAGTTCGACGCGACCAAGAAGATGATGAGGTCGATGATGGGCGGGAAGCGCATGCCGCGGATCCCTGGCATGCCGAGGATGCCCGGGATGCCGTAAGGAGCAGAGGATGGCCACACGGATCAGGTTGCGGCGGATGGGGGCGAAGAAGCGACCGTTCTATCGCGTGGTGGTGGCGGATCAGCGCAGCCCGCGCGACGGCCGCTTCATCGAGAACATCGGCAAGTACCATCCGCTCGGCGAGCCCTCGGTGATCGACATCGACGAGGAGCGCGCGTTGCACTGGCTCCGCGTGGGGGCGCAGCCCAGCGAGTCGGTCCGGAACCTCCTCGTGAAGAGCGGGATCTGGGAGCGGTTCGAGGCCGAACGGAAGGGGACCGGAGCGGCCTCGTGAAGGAGCTCCTCGAGTTCATCGCGAGGGAGCTCGTCGAGGATCCCGACGCCGTCCGGGTCACCGAGACCAGCGACGACCGCGGCCTCCTGCTCCAGCTCTCGGTCGACCGCGAGGACATGGGGAAGGTGATCGGTCGCGGCGGGCGGACGGCCCGGGCCATCCGGGCGGTGGTGAAGGCGGCCGCGGTGCGCGACGGCGTCCGCGCGGCGGTCGAGATCGTCGACTGACATGCGCGAGCCGGCCGTCGCGGTCGGCCGCATCACCGGCGCTCACGGCGTGCGGGGAGAGCTCTCCGTGCTGGTCCTGTCCGAGGTCGAGGGCCGCTTCGCGCCCGGCGCCGTGGTGCACCTGGAGGACGGGAGGGCGCTCACGGTCTCGTCGTCGCGTCCCCACCGGGCGCGGCTGCTCGTCACCTTCGAGGAGGTGCCCGACCGCGCGGCTGCCCAACGCCTGGCCGGTCAGGTCCTGTTCGTCCCGGAGTCGACCTCGCCGCCGCTCCCCGAGGGCTCGTGGTGGGATCACCAGCTGATCGGCTGCGTCGTGCGCACCGAGGCGGGGCGAGCGCTCGGCGTGGTCCGCGAGGTGATCCACACGCCGGCCAACGACGTGTGGAGCACCGTGGACGACGAGGGCCGCGAGACGCTGGTCCCCGCGCTCCGCGATGTGATCGTGTCGGTGGACGTCCACGCCGGAGCGATCGTCGTACGGGCCGTTCCCGGCCTCACCGTGCCCGAGGGGTGAAACTCGGAGCGATCGGTCCGGCGCCCAGCCGGCGCGCTAGCCTCTGTCCGTGCGGATCGACGTCGTCACGATCTTCCCGGGGATCCTCGAAGGGGCGTTGCGCGAGAGCCTGCT
>JBHGAT010000014.1:0-15151 GCA_041946645.1 Candidatus Velamenicoccus archaeovorus
TCTCAGTCGTCGAGGTCGACCGGCGCCGAGCCGGGCACGCCTTCGCCCACGATGGCCACCCGCAGGGCCGGCTCGGACTCCGCCGAGGAGAGCGCGAGCACCTCGTCCCCGGGGGTGATGACCGTCTCGGGCTGCGGGATCACCACGTGGCCGTCCCGCAGGACCGCCACGATGGCCGAGTCCGTGGGCAGGCGGAGCTCGTAGAGGGGCCGTCCGGCGTTGGGCGAGGAGGCGGGGACGGTGAGCTCGAGCAGCCCGATCCGCCCGCCTTCCAGGCGGAGCAGGCGGACCAGGTCTCCCACGGTCACGGCCTCCTCCACCAGCGCGGTGAGCAGGTGCGGCACCGAGACCGCCACGTCCACGCCCCATTGCTCGGTGAACATCCACTCGTTCCGCGGATGGTTCACCCTGGCCAGCACCCGGGGCACCGCGAACTCCTGCTTGGCCAGCAGCGAGATCACCAGGTTGTCCTCGTCGTCGCCGGTCGCCGCCACCACCACGTCCGCCGTCTTGAGGTTGGCCTTCTCCAGGACCCAGGGTTCGCACCCGTCCCCGAGCATGAACTCGACCTCGGGCGCCCACTCGTGCGCTTCCTTGAGCGTGGCCAGGTCCTGCTCGATCACGGTGACCTCGTGACCACGCGCCTGCAGGTCCGACCCCAGGTGCCGTCCCACCGCCCCCGCTCCGGCGATCACGACGCGCACGTCAGTGCTCCGCGACGGGGGTCAGCAGCTCGTCGAGGTCGCCGAGCGCGTCCCTGTGCACGATCAGCCCCACGAAGTCGCCCTCCTGGAAGGTGCTCTCCGCCACGGGGAGGAACCCGTGGCCGCCGCGGTCGACGCCGGCTACCAGGATCTTGCCGCCCACGTTGAGCTCGCCGACCTTGCGGCCCACCAGGTGCTCGGGGACCTGCAGCCGCATGCGGAACAGGTCGCCCCCGGCCAGGCTCTCCTTGATCTCCTCGCGGGGGTGGGCCAGCATCAGCATGATCTGCTTGACCCCCCAGGTGGTGGTGGCCACCGTGGGGATGTTCAGCCGCTCGTAGATCTCGGCCCGGCGGGGGTCGTAGATCCGGGCGATGACCTTGGGCACGTGGTAGTGCTCGCGCGCGATGCGGGCCGACACGATGTTGGAGTTGTCTCCGTTGGATACGGCGATGAACGCGTCGGCCTCCTTGATCCCGGCCTCCTCGAGGATGTCCCGGTCGAACCCGAGGCCCACGATCGTGCGGGCCTTGAAGTCCGGGGGGAGCCGGTCGAAGGCGCCGGCCCGCTTGTCGATGATGGCCACGTCGTGGCCTGCCCTGCCGAGCTGGATCGTGAGCTCGGAGCCGACCCTCCCGCATCCGACGATGATCGCGCGCATCCGGCCCGCTAGCCTAGCCGAACGGGTCGCCGGGTGGCTCGGGAGATCCGCTTCCCGAAGTAGTACGGGACGACGGCGATGTCCACGTGCTCGTACCGGCCCAGGACGTCGGCGATCCTGCGGCTGGTCCGGTCGTGCAGGATCCGCTGTCGAACGGTGGCGTAGTCCCGCCGCGGCATCACGACGGTGACCTCGCGGTCGTGGCCGACGAGCTCGGCCACGTACGTCTCGATGCTCCGGGCCACGTTCCGATCCCAGCACTCCACGACCTCCAGCTCCACCGGGAGCCCGAGGCCCATCCAGGCGGCGATCAGCTCCTCCTCGCGATCGGGGTCCGCGGCCGCGTGCACGGCCCGGACCCTGGTCGCCCCGAGCGACGTGGCGTACCGCACGGCTCGGACCGACGCCCGGTCCGGCAGGTCCACGGGCACGACGACCTCGTGGCGCGCCCGCGGGACCACGCGGAGCCGGAGACCTCGCCCGTCCGCGTCCGTCAGCACGTGGCCCGGTCCCGGGTGGTCGCGGACCAGCGTGACGCTGGCATGCGGGAACGGCAGGAGGGCCCGGGTCATCTGCGAACCGAGCCGGCCGCCCAGCAGGCCGCGGATCCGGCTCCGGGCCCGCGCCGGCCCCGGGATGATCACGTTCACGTCGCAGGAGTCCGGCAGCGCCCCGACGAACCCGGCCAGGCAGCTCGCCAGGTCGCCGTCGGAGGTCACCACCTTCAGGGGGACGTCGAGCCGGAGCTCGGTCCAGCGGCTCCGGAGCTCATCCGGGTCCTCGCGCTCGCGGAGGAAGTGGACCGCCTGCACGTCCCGCGCCCGGAGCGTCTTCGCGTACTGGAGGGCGTGGATCGTCTTGCGGTCCAGATCGTCCACCACCACCACCGCGGTGGGATGGGCGACCCCGTCGCGGCCGAAGGAGGGGAGGTCCTGGCCGAGCGCCACGTGTTCGCGCTCGTAGGTGTGGTTCATGCGGACCAGCAGCCACACCGTCACCGGGACGAAGACCATCACCGCCCACGCGCCGTGCCAGAACTTGGTGATCGCGATGACGACGTCCACCACCGCGGTCGTGAAGGCGCCCAGGCCGTTGATCAGCAGCCCGTGCCGCCAGCCCGGCTCCCGCAGCCGGAGGTGGCGCCGGGCCATCCCGGCCTGGGACAGCGTGAACGAGGTGAACACCCCGATCGCGTAGAGGGGGATCAACCGGTGCACGTCGGCGCGGAACCCCACGACCAGGATCGTGGCGGCCACCGCCAGCCCGACGATCCCGTTCGAGAAGACCAGACGGTGGCCCCGCTTCGTGAGCTGCCGGGGCATGAAGTGGTCGGTGGCGTGGAAGTTGGCCAGGCGCGGGAAGTCGGCGAAGGACGTGTTGGCGGCCAGGATCAGGATCAGGGTCGTGGCGATCTGCAGCATCAGGAAGAGCGTGTAGCCGACGGCGCCGCCGCCGAAGACGGCCCGCCCGACCTGCGAGATCACCGTCGTGGTCTCGCTCGGGACGACCTGAAGGCGCACCGATAGGAACGAGAGCCCCAGGAACATCACCCCGAGCAGGCTGCCCATCCACATCAACGTGGTGCGGGCGTTCCGCCACTCGGGCGGCTTGAAGGCGGGCACGCCGTTCGAGATCGCCTCGACCCCCGTGACGGCCGCCCCGCCCGAGGCGAACGCGTGCAGGATCAGGAAGAGCGTGACGGCGCCGGTGCCCAGGTCCGCGTCCGCCGGTGCCGGCAACGCGTGCAGCCCCCCGGTGACGCTCCGGAGCAGGCCCAGGCCGAGCAGCGAGAACATCATCAGGATGAAGAAGTAGGTGGGGACGGCGAACATCCGGCCGGACTCCCGGACGCCGCGGAGGTTCCCCCAGGCGATGAACCAGATGCAGAACACGGACAGCTCCACCCGGTAGGGGAAGAGCGATGGGAACGCGGACGTGACGGCGGCGATCCCGGCGGCGGTGGAGACCGATACCGTGAGGACGTAGTCGGTCAGGAGGGCCACCCCGGCCACCTGGGCGGGGAGGAGCCCCAGGTTGTCCTTGGTCACGATGTACGCGCCGCCGGCGCTGGGGTACGCCCTGATCGTCTGGCGATAGGAGAACAGGAGCACGGCCAGGACGAACAGGATGCCCACCGTGATGGGCATGACCGCGGCGAAGGCGGCCGCGCCGGCCACCGGCACGCCCACCTTCAGGATCTCCTCCGTCGCGTAGGCGACCGAGGAGAGGTTGTCCGAAGCGAACACCGCGAGCGCCGTGGGCTTGCCGAGCCGCTCGTGCACGAGCGCCGAGGTCGGCAACGCAGGACCCAGGATCGCTCGCTTCAGCGAGTACGCGGGACCCTGGGGGAGGGGACGGCGTCGGGTGCCCTGGACCGCTCCGGCGCGTGCAGACCCCTGGGTGATGGCCATCCCGTCTCCTCGACCCGAGTGTCGGCGGGGCGCCGTAAGCGGGCCGTCAAAGAGCGGGCGGGGTGCGTGAAGATCCCGTGAAAGCGGCTAGCGTGAGGCCCATGCGGGGGCTGATGGGATGGGCCCGGACCTCGCCGATCCGTGCCGGGGTGGTGGCGATCGGGGTCTCCGCGCTCGCGACGGCCCTGGCGCTCGCGCTCCACGCCGGCGGGATCGGGGCCGCGTCGGTCCTGCTGCTGGCGGTCGTCGCGTCGGCCGCGACGGGGGGGATCGCCGGCGGCCTCGGCGGCGCGGTGCTCTCCTCGCTCGCCCTCAACTACTTCTTCACCGAGCCCCGCCACACGCTCCGCGTGAGCGAGGTGGACGATGTCGTCGCCCTCCTGGTCT
This sequence comes from Candidatus Velamenicoccus archaeovorus, assembly GCA_041946645.1. Classification (GTDB taxonomy): domain Bacteria; phylum Actinomycetota; class UBA4738; order UBA4738; family HRBIN12; genus DASQQQ01. The sequence goes on from JBHGAT010000014.1 coordinate 4,164, forward strand.
TCCTGGCCGTCGCGGTCCTCGTCGGGTCGCTGCTCGCTCGGGCGCTCGAGGACCGGGCTCGAGCCGCGCGCAGGGAGCGGGAGACGCGGCTCCTCAGCTACCTGTCCTCCAAGCTGCTGTCGGGCGAGCCGTCGGGACGGGTGGTGGAGGACTTCGCCGCGGCGCTGCTCGAACCCTTCTCGCTGGCGCGATGCGGCATCCACGCCGACGCCGGCGCGTCGGTCTGGGACGCCTCGGCATCCGGTCGGGGCGCCGAGGGCGCCTCCCTGGTGCTCCCCATCGTCGTCGGGAGCACCTCCCTGGGGACCCTGACCGCGGTCCGCCGTCAGGGTCTGCCCCCGCTCTCCGATGCGGACCGACAGCTCCTGGAGGCCTGTGCCCGGCAGGTGGGGGTGGCCCTCGAGCGCGCCCGTCTGGACGCCGAGATGCGGGACGCACGGGTCCGGGCGGAGACCAACCAGCTCCGGGCCGCCCTGTTCTCGTCGGTCACCCACGATCTTCGGACCCCCCTCGCGTCGATCAAGGCGAGCGTCACGGGGCTCCTCGACGAGCGCGCGGAGCTCGGTCCCGAGCAGCGTCGCGAGCTGCTGCTCACCGTCGTCGAGGAGACGGACCGGCTGAACCGTCTGGTGGGGAACATCCTGGACCTCGCGCGGATCCGCGCCGGTGCGCTGGTGCCCGCCAAGCAGCCGCTCTCGCTCGAAGACGTCATCGCCTCCGTGGTCCACCGTCTCGAGGCGACGCTGCGGAAGGTGGAGGTCCGGACCCTGGTCCATCCCGACCTCCCCGACGTCCCCGCCGACCCCGTGCAGATCGACCAGGTGCTGACCAACATCCTCGAGAACGCCGCGCGGTCCTCGCCGGCGGGGGGCGAGGTGCAGGTCGCGGCCAGGCCCTGGCGCGGGACCGTGCAGGTGCGGATCACCGATCAGGGGCCGGGGATCCCCCCCGGGGACCGGGAGCGCGTGTTCGACGCGTTCTATCGAGGCGACGCGGAGCCCGAGCGGCGCGGCAGCGGTCTGGGGCTGGCCATCGTCCGGGCCATCGTCCTGGCCCACGGAGGTCGGATCTGGATCGAGGGCGCCCCCTCGGGTGGCGCTGCGGTGGTGTTCGAGCTGCCCGTGGACGACCGGGCGCCGGTCACGCAGGAAGCGGAGGAGCCGGTGCCGTGACGCGGATCCTCGTCGTGGACGACGAGCCCCAGATCCGGCGAGCGCTCCGCACGAGCCTGTCCTCCCACGGGTACGACGTGGAGACGGCATCCACGGGGGAGGAAGGGGTGGTGGGGGCCGCGGGCTCGGCGCCGGAGCTGATCTTCCTCGACCTGGGGCTCCCCGACATGGACGGCACCGATGCGATCGGGCGCATCCGCTCGTTCTCCGACGTCCCCATCATCGTGCTGTCGGTGCGCGACCGCCAGGCCGACAAGGTGGCGGCCCTCGACGCCGGTGCCGACGACTACGTGACCAAGCCGTTCGGGATGGAGGAGCTGTTGGCCCGGCTCCGGGCGCAGCTGCGGCGAGCGCAGCCGGAGGAGACCGGCCCCACGCTGCTCCGGTACGACGACCTGGAGGTGGACCTGGCCCGCCGACTCGTCACCCTTCGCGGGGAGCCGGTGCACGTCACGAAGACCGAGTACGCGCTCCTCGAGGCTCTGGTCACCAACCCAGGGAAGCTGCTCACGCACCAGTGGCTCCTCCGGAGGGTGTGGGGCCGTGGCTACGCGGACGAGAGCCAGTACCTGCGGGTCTACGTTCGGGCCCTGCGCAGGAAGCTCGGGGACGCGGCATCGGCGCCCAGGCTGATCCTCACCGAGCCCGGCGTCGGCTACCGGTGGATCGGGAACCCGGAGGCCGACGCGTCGTAGCATGCCTCCCATGTCGACGGCCACGCGCCGAGCGCGCGCATCGACCGGGGACTACCTGAAGCGGCTCCTGGTGGGCCGGGCCGTGGCCAGCCACAAGCTCGAGCACACCCTCCTGCCCAAGATCCTGGCCCTGCCCGTCTTCTCCTCGGACGCGCTGTCCTCGGTGATCTACGCGCCGGAGGAGATCATGCTGGTCCTGCTGACCGCCAGCGCTTCGGCGGCGGCCGTCGCCCTGCCCATCGCCGGCGCGATCGCCACCCTCATGGTCATCGTGGTGGTGTCCTACCGGCAGACGATCCGGGCTTACCCGTCGGGGGGCGGCGCCTACATCGTGAGCAAGGACAACCTGGGGACGGTCCCCGGGCTGGTGGCGGCCGCCGCGCTGCTGATCGACTACGTGCTCACGGTCTCGGTCTCCATCGTCGCCGGCGTGATCGCCATCACCTCCGCCGTCCCCGGCCTGCTGGGCTACCGGGTCGAGCTGTCCGTCGCGTTCGTCGTGTTCATCATGCTCGTGAACCTGCGCGGGGCGAAGGAGTCCGGCACGTTCTTCGCCATCCCGGTCTACGTCTTCATCGCGTCGATCCTGGTGATGGTCGGCTTCGGCCTCCTCCGCTGCCTCGGCGCGGGATGTCCGCAGGCCGAGGCGGTTCCCCACCTCCCGGGCCTGGCCACGGCGGCTGGGGCCGTCGGCACGTTCACGGTGCTGCGGGCGTTCTCGTCGGGCTCCGCGGCCCTCACCGGGGTCGAGGCGATCTCCAACGGCGTGCCCGCCTTCCGGCGGCCGCAGTCCCGCAACGCCGCCGAGACGCTGACGCTGATGGCGGCCATCGCGATCACGATGTTCCTGGGGATCGCGTTCCTCGCCAGCCGGGCCGGCGTCACCTTGAGCGAGGAGCGCTCGGTGGTGGCGCAGGTGGCCCACGCCGTGTTCAACGGCGGACCGATGTTCTACGTGGTGCAGTTCTTCTCTGCGGCCATCCTCGTCCTGGCGGCCAACACCTCGTTCCAGGACTTCCCCCGGCTGTCGGCCATCCTGGCCCGGGACCGCTTCATGCCGCGCCAGTTCCAGAACCGGGGCGACCGGCTGGTCTTCTCCAACGGCGTGATCGTGCTCGCCGCGCTCGCGATCCTGCTGGTCGTGGTGTTCAACGCGGACCTGTCACGGCTGATCCAGCTCTACGTCGTCGGCGTGTTCACGTCCTTCACGCTGTCGCAATCGGGGATGGTCCGCCACTGGCTGAAAGAGAAGCACAAGGGCCAGGAGGCGACCAAGGGGTGGCAGCGCTCGATCGTGATCAACACGATCGGCGCGGTCACCACGTTCGTCGTCCTGCTCGTCGTGCTGCGCACGAAGTTCTCGCACGGCGCCTGGATCGTCGTGGTGGCCATCCCCGTGTTCGTCCTGGTGTTCCTCGCCGTCCATCGGCATTACGCGAGCGTGGCCGCCGAGCTGCGTCGAGGCACCGTTCGGGCGGGGGATGTCGGCGTCAACCACATGGTCGTGTTGATCCGGGACCTCGATGCGGGCGCGGCCGAGGCCGTCGGGATCGTCCGCTCGGTCCGTCCGACCGAGCTCCACGTGCTCTACCCGTCGGACGACGGCATCCCCATGGACCTCCAGGAGCGCTGGCGCCGCTTCTCGATGGGCGCTCGCGATCTGGAGCCGCTGGCCGTCCCGAACGGGAGCCTGACGATGGCCATGCGGACCTACATCCGGGGGATCGCGCGCGACCCCAACGACTTCGTCAACGTCGTGATCCCCGAGGTGATCGAGGAGGGGTTGACGGCCTACCTGCTCCGCCGGTGGGCGCTCGTTCGGCTGAAGGCGGGGCTCCTCCGTGAGGCGAACGTCGTCGTGACGGACGTCCCCGTCCACGTCGATCGCGGCCAGGTGATCGACGTTGACGGTCGGCCGCTGATCCCGTCGCGGACGGTGGCCCTGGCGTTCGTCTCCGCCGTGAACGACGCGAGCATCCGGGCGGTCAACTACGCGGAGTCGCTGGGGGCCACCGAGACCCGGGCGATCTACTTCGACCTCGACCCCGACGCCGCCCACCGGATGCAGGAGGAGTGGGGCGAGCGAGGGCTCCGGATCCCCCTGGACATCGTGGAGGCGCCCTTCCGGGACCTCACCGGCCCCATGCTGGAGGAGGTCCGGCGGTACACCGCACGGAAGGACACCGTGGTCATCGTGGTGCTCCCGGAGTTCGTCGTGCGGAGGTGGCGGCACCTCCTCCTGCACAACCAGAACGCGCTGTTCGTGAAGCGGCTCTTCCTGTTCGAGCCGCGGGTCGTCCTGTCCAGCGTCCCCTTCGCCCTCGAGCACGTGTGATGGACCGGGCCGCCGCCATCGCGCTCTGTCGCGAGAAGACGGAGAAGGAGACGACCGTCCGCCACCTGGTCTCGGTGGAGGGCGTGATGCGCGCGCTCGCCCGCCGGTTCGGGGAGGACGAGGACCTATGGGGCCTGACCGGCCTGTTCCACGACCTCGACCAGGACCAGACGGCGGGGGATCCCGATCGCCACGCCCACCTCGCCGCCGGATGGCTCCGGGAGGCCGGGGTCGACGAGCGGGTCGTGAACGGCGTGCTGGCCCACGCGTACGAGCCCTACCGCACGGACCTGATGTCGAAGGCGGTGGTCCACGCCGACGCGGTGGCCGGGCTGCTGGTGGCCGCGGCGCTGGTCCGTCCGGAGAAGGCCCTCGGCATGAAGGTCTCGAGCGTGAAGAAGAAGCTCAAGGAGAAGGCCTTCGCGCCTGGGGTGAACCGGGAGGAGGTCACCGGGGTCGAGGCCTCGATCGGGCTCCCGCTCGACCAGTTCCTGGCGGTGGCCATCGAGGGCCTCCAGCGGGTCGCGTCCGAGATCGAGCTGGCCTGAGCGCGGCCTCAGCGGCCGACCGGCTCCTCCTCGGCCGGCTCCTCGGGCTCCGCCGGCGAGGCCGCGATGGGGTGGCGGCGGACGTCGCGGACCCGCCGCCAGATCCACCAGGCGACCCCGGCCGCGAGGGCCACCGCCAGGAACCACGAGAAGGGCCGGAGGACCCGCTCGACCTCGTCCCACCGCTGCCCCAGCTGGTACCCCAGCACCGCCAGCCCGAACGTCCACGGGAGGCACCCCAGCAGCGTGAACAGGCTGAACCGCCGGACGTCCATCCGGGCCACGCCGGCCGGCAGGCTGATGAAGGTCCGGATCACCGGCAGCAGGCGGCCGAGGAAGACCGCCCGCTGCCCGTACCGCTCGAACCACGCGTGCGCCCGGTCGATCTCGTGCGGTCGGAGCAGCAGGTACCGCCCCCAACGATCGATCAGCGGGCGGCCCCCCGCGTAGCCCACGCCGTAGGCCAGCCACGACCCGACCAGGTTGGCCAGCGCGCCGATCAGCCCGACGGCGACCAGGTCGAGCTGGTTGCCGTCTCCCACGAAGGCCGCGCTGGCCAGGGCGCCCCCGAACAGCATCGTGACCTCGCTGGGGATGGGGACGCAGGCCGATTCCAGCACCATGAGCACGAAGATCGCCACGTAGCCGTAGCGGGCGATCTCCTCGGTGACGAAGCTGCTGAAGAGGGCGAGCACACGGACCTCGGGTGAGGGGCGGGAATGCACCGAGCGTATCACCGTGTTCACCGGTGCCGGAGCGGCCCGTCGGCGGAGGCGGCGGGTTGCGGCACCCCCTTCCCGGGGTAACGGCAGAGGTTGCGGCAACGCCGAGCCCGGGCAGCCCATAATCCCCGGGACGAGAGTGGGGGCTGGTACCCTGCGCGCGGAGGCACCCCCGGCCGCCGGGCCATCCATCCCCCTCGAACGCGAAGGAAGCAGGACACGTTGGCATGACGAAGACGCTGGTCGTCGTGGAGTCGCCGACCAAGGCGAAGACGCTCGAGCGCTACCTCGGCGCGGACTACACCGTGCGCGCCTCGTACGGGCACATCCGCGACCTCCCGAAGAGCAAGCTCGGGGTCGACACCGAGCACGAGTTCGAGCCCGAGTACGTGGTGCCGGACGCCTCCGAGAAGGCGGTCCGCGAGCTCAGGTCGGCGCTCAAGCGGTCCGACGACCTCGTGCTGGCCACCGACTTCGACCGCGAGGGCGAGGCCATCGCCTACCACGTGGCCGAGGTCCTGAAGGTCGATCCCACCACGGCCAAGCGGGTCACGTTCACCGAGATCACCCGCGACGCCATCCTCGCGGCCTTCCAGGAGCCCCGGGCCATCGACCTGCGCCTGGTCGAGGCCCAGCAGGCCCGCCGGATCCTCGACCGGCTGGTCGGGTACCGGCTCTCGCCGGTGCTGTGGAAGAAGGTGCGGCCGGGCCTGTCCGCCGGCCGGGTCCAGTCCGTGGCCGTGCGCCTGATCGTCGAGCGCGAGCGCGAGATCCGCGCGTTCGTGCCGGTCGAGTACTGGAGCATCGACGTCCGGCTGACGCCGCAGGAACCTGAGTCGCCCTTCACCGCCCGCGTGATCGAGGTCCCCGAGGGCAAGCTCGCGGCCTCGCCCGACAAGAAGGGCCTCACGCTCCCGGCCGAGGCCGATGCCCGGGCGCACGCCGAGCGGCTCCAGCGGGCCGCCTACCGGGTCACCGACGTCCGTCAGAAGCAGGTCAAGCGTTCGCCGGCCCCACCGTTCACCACCTCGACCCTCCAGCAGGAGGCCGCCCGCAAGCTCGGCTTCTCGGCGCGGCAGACCATGCGTCTCGCCCAGCAGCTGTACGAGGGCGTCGAGCTCCCGGGCGAGGGACGCGTGGGCCTCATCACGTACATGCGGACCGACTCCACCACGATCGCCGAGACCGCCCTGCGCGAGCTGGCCGAGGTCGTCCGGACGCAGTTCGGCCCCGAGTACGCGCTGAAGGAGCCGCGCCGGTACAAGACCAAGCAGCGGGGTGCGCAGGAGGCGCACGAGGCGATCCGCCCGACCTCGGCGCTCCGTACGCCGGATCGGGTCCAGGCCTCGCTGGACCGCAACCAGCTGCGCCTGTACCGGCTGATCTGGCAGCGGACCGTGGCCTCGCAGATGACCGAGGCGCGGTTCGACCAGGTGAGCGTGGACATCGAGGCGGCCGTGGACCAGGTCCGGTACGGCCTTCGCGCCACCGGGCAGACCCTGGTCTTCGACGGGTTCCGCCGCGTGTACTTCGAGGGGCGCGACGACGCCGCCGACGAGGACGCCGAGTCCATGCTCCCGCGCCTGTCGGCCGAGCAGCTCCTGCGGCTGCTCGAGGTCCTGCCCGAGCAGCACTTCACCCAGCCGCCCCCCCGGTACTCCGAGGCCTCGCTGGTGAAGACGCTCGAGGAGCGCGGGATCGGTCGCCCGTCGACCTACGCGTCGATCATCTCCACGATCCAGGACCGCGGGTACGTGCGCCTCGAGGAGAAGCGGTTCTTCCCCGAGGACGTCGGGGAGGTCGTCACCGACCTGCTGGTCGAGTTCTTCCCCGACGTCGTCGACGTCAACTTCACCTCCAAGATGGAGGAGGAGCTCGACGAGATCGCCGAGGGCAACCTGGGGTGGATCCAGGTCCTCGACGAGTTCTACGGCCCGTTCGAGCGGCTGATCGAGAAGAACGTGGACGAGATCCAGCGGTTCGAGGAGACGCTCGACGAGCTCTGCCCGCTCTGCCCCCAGGAGGGTCGCGAGCCCGGGCAGCTGGTGATCAAGCTCGGCAAGTACGGCAAGTTCATCGGCTGCAACCGGTACCCGGAGTGCAAGTACATCCGGAACCTGGACGGCCAGGAGCGCAAGGAGCCGGAGCTCCTCGAGGAGACCTGCCCCGAGTGCGGCCGCCCGCTGGCCCGCAAGTTCGGGCGGTTCGGGCCGTTCGTGGGGTGCAGCGGCTATCCCGAGTGCCGGTACATCAAGAAGGAAGAGCAGAAGACCGGCGTGACCTGCCCCAAGTGCAGGCAGGGAGAGCTGGTCGTCAAGCGCGCCCGGCGGGGCAAGCGGGGCAGCGTGTTCTACGGCTGCAACCGGTACCCGGAGTGCGACTTCACCGTGGGCCAGAAGCCGCTGCCCGAGCCCTGCCCCGCCTGCGGATCGCTGTTGGTCCAGCAGAAGGACGGCAGTGCCAAGTGCACCAGCTGCGGGACCGTCGTGGAGGCGGCCGGAGCGACAGCCGTGGAGGGGTAGGTGGCCAGCGTCGCCGACGAGGTCGCCCAGCTCCGCGGGACCAGGGCGACGTCGTTCAAGGACCTCCTCACCCACCGCCCGTTCACCCGGCTCCTGGCCGCCCAGACCGTCTCGTCGCTCGGCGACTGGGTCGGGTTCACGGCCGTGCTGGCCCTGGTCCTGCGGGTGGGCGGTCCGTTCGCCGTGTCGGGTGTGATGACCGCTCGCATGCTGCCCTCGATCCTGCTCGGCCCGATCGCCGGGGCCCTCGTCGACCGGATCGACCGGAAGAAGCTGATGATCACGGCGGACGTCTCGCGGGGGCTGCTCTACGCCTCGATGCCGTTCCTGAGCAACGTCTGGGCGATCTTCCTGCTGTCGTTCGCGATCGAGTCGCTCGCCCTCGTGTGGACGCCGGCGCGCGACGCGTCGCTCCCCAACCTCGTACCGCGCCGCCAGCTCGCGAACGCCAACTCGCTCGGCCTGGCCACCACCTACGGGACGCTGCCGTTCGGGGGCGCCATCTTCACGGCCCTGGCCGGGATCTCGGGCCTCGTGCCCTACCTGAAGCAGAACCCGGAGTTCCTCCCCCTGTGGCTCGAGGCGGCGACGTTCGGCTTCTCGGCGCTGATGCTGACCGGCGTCCCGATCCGCACGCCGGCCACGCGCGCCTCCGGGACGCTCGACATGTCGAAGGTCTGGCACGACATCGTCGACGGCGTGCGCTTCCTCCGCCAGAGCAGCTTCGCCTCCGCCATGACGGTCGGCATCGTGTCCGCGTTCTGCGCCGTGGGGGCGGTGCTGGGCATCGGGCCCATCTTCGCCAGCGACACGCTCCACGCCGGGAGCGCGGGGTTCGGCGTGCTGATCACCGCGTTCGGCATCGGGATGGCCATCGGCATGGCCGCGGTGAACAAGCTCGTGCAGTACGTCGAGCGCGAGATCGGGTTCGTGTGGTCGATGATCGCGGCGGCCGCGACGCTGATCGTCCTGGCGGCCATGCCCAACCTCTCGCTCGCCGCGCTCCTCACCGTGGTGCTGGGCTTCTTCTGCGGATCGGCCTGGGTGAGCGGCTACGTGCTCCTGCAGGAGAACGTCACCGACGAGTACCGGGGACGGACGTTCGGCTCGCTCACCGTGATGTCGCGGCTCGGGCTGTTCCTGTCGCTCACGGCCTTCCCCGCGCTGGCCGGCCTGGTGGGCACGCACAGCTTCGAGGTCGGTGCGCAGCCGATCGACCTCTCGGGGACCCGCGTCGCGCTGTGGGCGGCCGGTCTGGGTGTCATCCTTGCTGCCGAGGTGACGCGCAGGGGACTCCGTCGCTTCCGGCTCAGCCGGCCCAAGCCGCTCGCGCTCGTGCCCAAGCTCAAGCGGCCGCCCACGACGGGGGTGTTCGTCGTGTTCGAGGGCGTCGAGGGTGCCGGCAAGGGCACCCAGATCCGCCTGGCCAAGGAGTGGCTCGAGGCCGAGGGGGTCGACGTCCTGGTCACGCGCGAGCCCGGCGGCACGGAGGTGGGCGAGAAGCTCCGCGAGCTCCTCCTGGACCACGAGACCGGGCATCTCGAGCCGCGGACCGAGGCCCTGCTGTTCGCGGCCAGCCGCGCCCAGCACGTGAGCACCGTGATCCGTCCGGCGCTGGCCGCCGGCAAGGTCGTGATCTGCGACCGGTACATCGACTCGTCGCTCGCCTACCAGGGATGGGGCCGCGGCCTGGGCGAGCAGGACGTGCTGACCCTGAGCGTCTGGGCCACCCAGGGCCTGTTCCCCGACCTGGTGATCCTGCTGCACATCGAGCCCGAGGCCGGACTGCTCCGCTCGCTCGAGGAGCCCGACCGGATCGAGATGGAGTCCGGCGACTTCCACGCCAAGGTGTCGGACGCGTACCTCAAGATCGCGGAGGAGCACCCCGAGCGGTTCGTGGTGATCGATGCGGACGACGTGCCGGAGACGGTCCACGAGCAGGTGAAGGGGGCCCTGCGCCGCGTGCTGCGCGAGCGGGAGGAGGAGCGGAGCGAGGATGGTGGCGCCGGTGGGTGAGGCCGGGCCGGTCCCCGTGCTCGAACGTGTGCCGGGGCAGGACCAGGCGATGGCCTTCCTACGGCAGGCCGTGGCCCGTCCGCACCACGCCTACCTGTTCGGTGGTCCGGAGGGGGGCGGCAAGTCGCTCGCGGCGCGGGCGTTCGCTGCGGCGTTGCTGTGCAAGCAGGGGGGGTGCGGTACGTGCCGCGACTGCCGGCTGGCGCTCGAGGACCGGCACCCCAACCTGTTCCCGGTCGAGCCCGAGGGCCGCGACATCCACGTCGACACGATCCGCGCCGAGGTCTGGCACCCGGCGTTCCGCACGGCGCCCGAGCCCGGCCGCAAGGTGTTCGTGATCCGGGAGGCGGACCGGCTGAACCCGGCCGCCGCCGACACCCTGCTCAAGGTGCTCGAGGAGCCGCCGGCCGACGCCGTGCTCCTGCTCCTGTCGGCGCGTCCCCAGGAGCTGCCCGAGACGATCCTGTCGCGCTGCCACGTCGTCACGTTCCAGCCCCTGGCGGAGGACTTCGTCGTGGACACGCTCGTGGCCGAGGGGGTGGCCGGGGAGCGGGCCCGCCTGGCCGCGAGGCTGGCGGGGGGCAACCTCGGCCGGGCCCGGCGGCTGGCGACGGCCGAGGACGGGCTGGCCTTCCGGGACGTCGCGATCGAGGCGCTCGAACGCGCGCTGCGCGGCCCGGCGGGCGCGCTCGACGCGGCGGAGCTGGTGCTCGCGGCGGCCGAGCGCTATCGCAAGGGGTTGAAGGATCAGCTCGAGGAGGAGGTGGCCCCCTTCCTGGACGAGCGGGGCCGTCCCGAGGAGGCGTACCGGGGGGCGATCCGCCGGCTCGAGGAGCGGCACAAGCGTCGCGTCCGGCGGGCCGAGCGCGACTTCGTCGACTGGGTGCTCCTGGCGGTGTCGTCGGTGCTGCGCGACCGGATCGTGGGGGCGGTGGGGGGCGGCCCCGACGTGCTGGTCAACCTCGACCTCCCCCCGGC
>JBHGAT010000140.1:0-5323 GCA_041946645.1 Candidatus Velamenicoccus archaeovorus
TCAGGTCTCGGGCGACTGGTCGCCGCGCATCCGACCGGACAGGCGAGCCAGGAGCCCCGCGAGGGAGAACCGGCCCGATTGCTGGATCGCGCGCACCTGGTCCTTGCCGAGCTGCTTGAGGTACCGGTACACCAGCAGCGCCGACACGAGCATCACGCCGAACCCCCCGATGGCCACCCACAGCGACACCGGGAAGAGCATCAGCATGACGAAGCCGAGCAGGAACGCGACCGACGCCCAGCGGATCCTCCGGGCCAGGTGGGTGTAGAGCGAGGTCCTCGAGACCGCCTCGACCAGACGGGGATCCTCCTCGGCGAGGTTCCGCTCGATCTCCTCGAGGATGTGTTGCTCGTGCTCGGAGAGCGGCATCGCTCCTACCTTCGGGACGGCAAGGCCATTATAGGAAGGACATCGGTTGAGGATGAAGGGTCTTTACCCCTCGCCCACATCGACACGCTGCCCGGGTCAGCGACCCCGGCGGCGGCCCAGGAGCGAGGCGGGCAGGGCCGCCCCTGGCCCGAACCGGCGCCCGATCCGGTCCATGGCCCGCTCCACGTCGCCCCAGCGCTCTCCCCGGAGCAGGGCGAGCTGCTCGGCGCTGGCCGGGACCAGCCCGGTGGCGGCCACCCCGAGCAGGCGCACCCGGCGACCCGCCCCGGGCAGCGCCCGGTAGAGCTCCGAGACCACCTGGAACAGGTCGGCGCCCACGTCGGTCGCCGCGGGGAGGGTGCGGGAGCGGGTCAGCGTGGTGAAGTTGGCCAGGCGGACCTTGAGGAGCACGGTCCGCGTCCGGTAGCCGTCCTCCCGGAGCCGTGCCGCCACCTCGTGGCAGAGCGCCAGCGCCTCCCGCAGCAGGTCGCCCTCGTCGTCCAGGTCCACGTCGAAGGTCTCCTCGTGCGAGATCGACTTCGGAGGCTCGTACGGGACGACCTCGCGTTCATCGATCCCTCGGGCCAGGGCCAGCAGGTCGGCGGCGTGCTGGTCGCCGAGGAGCCGGCCGAGCACGGCGGGGGGGATCCGGCCGAGGTCGCCCACGGTGCGGACGCCCAGCCGGGACAGCGTCTCCATGGTCTTCTCGCCGATCCCCCACAGGGCACGGGCCGGGAGCGGCTCGAGGAAGGCGGCCACCTCGCCGGCACGGACCACGACCAGCCCGTCGGGCTTGGCCGTCCGCGAGGCCAGCTTGGCCACGAGCTTGTTGGGGGCCACCCCGACCGAGCAGCTCACGCCGACCCCGGCGCGCACCTGCTCGCGGATCCGGCGGGCGATGCCCTCGGGCGGCCCGAACAGCAGCCCGGCGCCGGCCACGTCGAGGAACGCCTCGTCCAGGGCGATCGGCTCGACCAGCGGCGTGAAGGACAGCAGGATCTCGCGGAACCGGTTGGAGTGGGCGCGGTACGCCTCGAAGTCGGGCGGGAGGAACACGGCGTCGGGGCACAGCCGCCGGGCCCGCACGGCCGGCATCGCGTTCCGGACCCCGAAGGCCCGGGCCTCGTACGAGGCCGACATCACCACGCCGCGCGAGCCCGCCCCCCCCACCACGACCGGCTTGCCGGCCAGCGAGGGGTCCTTCTGGACCTCCACCGAGGCGTAGAACGCATCGAGGTCGACGTGGAGGATCGGCTCGGCCGGCCGGTCGTGGGTCATCGGTCCTCGCGCTCCACGCCCGCTCCCCTCGCTCGTCGGCCGGGCCGGCGCCGGCGTCACCATCCGGCCGAGCCCCCGCTGGCGTGCCAGAACTTCCTGGGCGACACGGGCGCCGACGAGCCGTGCTCGGCCAGCGCCTCGCGCAGACGGCCCTCCCGGCGGGCCCGCTGCAGCGCGACCAGGTCCCAGACGTCCTCGGCGATGATACTCACGCCCCTCACGCCGGTCCGGCGCAACCGCCCCACCACCGCCAGGACCGACGCGTGGAACACCGTCTTCACCACCCGGGGCTGGACCTTCTCGAACACCGTGACGTCGACCGGTCCGGTGCCGTCGTCGAGCGTGAGGAACACGATCCGCTGACCGCTCCGCACCGCCGGCGTCTGCGACGCCACCTTCACGCCGGCCACCATCACCCACGCGTCGGCACGGTGCCGGTGGAGATCGGCCGAGCGCACCACGCCGAGCTCGGTGAGCAGCGGCTCGAAGAACGAGATCAGGTGACGCGAGGCGTCCAGCCCGAGCACCTCGAGCTCCGCCCGCACCCGCTCGGCGTCGCTGTACTCGGTGAGGGAGAAGGAGGGATGACGCGGTGACGGGCCCGGGGCCCGCTCCGCTGGCGGCTGAGCCGTCGGGCGCTCCGCGGGCCCCGGACCCGTTCCGATCCCAGACCCAGCTCCGCCGGCGGCTGAGCCGTCGGGCGCTCCGCGAAACCCCCGACCGCCTCCTGGTCCGGCATCACCCTGCGCTCCCCCTCCCGCGGACCACAGGTCCAGCGTCAGTTGGGAGCCTTCGCGTTGGGGGTCGGTGACCATGGCCTCGTAGAGGCGGTCGCGGCGGGTGCCGCCGGGGAGGGCGTCGAACCCGCCGGCGTGGGCGATCGCCTCGACCACCGGCCGCGACACGGCGGTCCGCCGCAGGAAGTCCCCCACGTCCCGGAACGGCCGGTCCGCCCGCGCCTCCAGGATCGACCGGACCTCGGCATCCGAGATCCCATGCACGTCCTTCAGCGCCAACCGGATCCCGGGCGTCGGAGTCCCGACCCCCCCGCCGTCCAACGATGGGACCTCCTCGACGACGTACTCGGGCTCGCTCAGGTTCACGTCGAGCGGGAGGATGGGGATCCCGTGCTCGCGCGCGTCCTCGAGGATCAGCCGCCGCGGGTACATGCCGGGGTCGTGCGTGAGCACCCCCGCCAGGAAGTGCGCCGGATGGTGCGCCTTCAGCCAGGCCGACTGGTACGTGGGGACGGCGAAGGCGGCGGCGTGCGCCTTGCAGAACCCGAAGCTCGCGAACGACCAGACCTCGTTCCAGATCCGCTCGGCGGCCTCCTCGGACAGCTGGAGGTTGTCCCGGGCGCGCTCGAGGAACCAGTCGCGGATCCGGTCGACCTCGAGGTCGTCGGAGAGGTGGCGGCGGACCCGGTCGGCCTCGGACAGGTCGCACCCGGTGACGGCGGCGACCGTCCGCATCACCTGCTCGTGGTAGACGATCACGCCGAACGTCTCCTGCAGGCCCGCGCGGAACGAGGGATGCAGGTACACCGGCCGCTCCATCCCCGCCCGGCGCCGCAGGAACGGGCCGATCATGTCCGACTTCACCGGCCCCGGACGGAACAGCGAGATGTCGACGATCAGGTCCTCCCACCGGGTCGGCTGGAGCTTCTGGAGCAGCTCGCGCTGGCCCGGCGACTCGATCTGGAAGCAGCCGAGCGTGTCCGAGGCGCGGATCAGCTCGAACGTCGGCTCGTCGTCCAGCGGGATCCGGTCGAGGTCGACCTTGACGCCGTGCGTCCGCGCGATCTCGTCGAGCGCGTGCCGCATCGCCGAGAGCATCCGCACGCCGAGCACGTCGAGCTTCAGGTAGCCGAGCAGCTCGACGTCGTCCTTGTCGGCCTGGATCATCCGGTAGCCCTGGAACGAGCGCTCCAGCGGCACCCGGTGCACCAGGTCGTCGTTCGACAGGACGATCCCCGAGGGGTGGAGCGCGAGGTGCCGGGGGAACCCGTTCAGCCGCTCGGCCACCCGGAACAGCAGCTCGAGCTGGCCGGCGTCCATGTTGGAGCCGGCCAGCTCGGGGAGGGCCTCGATCGCGGTGCGGATGTCGTCGGCCCGGATGTGCGGGAAGGCCTTGGCCACGGTGTCGACCTCGACCTCGGGGAAGCCGAGGGCCTTGCCCACCTCGCGGATCGCCGACCGGGCGCGGTACGTGTCGACCATCGCCACGCACGCGCACCGGTCGTCGCCGTACCGGGACAGGATCATGTCGTAGACGTCCTCGCGCCGGGCCGACTCGACGTCGATGTCGATGTCCGGGAGCTCGTCGCGGAGCGGGTTCATGAACCGCTCGAACGTCAGGTCGTGCCGGACCGGGTCGACGTCGGAGATCCCGGTCAGGTAGCAGACCAGCGAGCCCGCGGCGCTCCCCCGGCAGGTGCACCGGATGCCCATCGCGCGGATGTCGTCGACGATGTCGGCGACCGTCAGGAAGTAGGCCGCGTACCCCATCGTCTGGATCATCGCGAGCTCGTGGTCGAGGCGGTCGCGGACCTCGCGCGTGGGCCGGAGCCCCCTGCGGTCCATCCCCCGCCAGCACCGCTCCGCCAGCACCGAGCCGGCCGAGCGCCCCGCCGGCGTCGGGAAGTCCGGGAAGCGGACCCGCCCGAGCCCCAGGTCGAACGCGCACGACTCGGCCAGCTCGAGGGTCCGGTCGCACGGCCCCGGCCGCTCGGCGAACAGCGCGCGCATCTCGGCGGCGGCCTTCAGCGAGCCCTCGGCGTTGATCCGCGAGACGTTGCGGTGGTTGACCGGGACGATCCGGCGCATGCACTCGAGCGCGTCGGCCAGGAACGCGTCCTCGGGGACGAGGTACCGGACCGGGTTGGTGGCCACGGTCCTCGCGCCGATCCACTCGGCGAACCGCAGCAGCGCGCGGATCTCGGCGGCCGAGTTCGGCTCGAGGCGGTGCTGCAGCGCCACGTGGAGCCGCTCGCCGAACGCCTCCCGGTACGGGTCCACGGCGCGCCGCGCGGCGTCGAACCGCCCGGCCACCGCGAGCGCGCCGGGCGGCGAGCCCGGCCCCAGGAGCGCGAGGAGCCCCTCGGGGTGCGCGCAGACCTGCT
The DNA here is from genome assembly GCA_041946645.1 of Candidatus Velamenicoccus archaeovorus. Classification (GTDB taxonomy): domain Bacteria; phylum Actinomycetota; class UBA4738; order UBA4738; family HRBIN12; genus DASQQQ01. The sequence goes on from JBHGAT010000140.1 coordinate 4,769, forward strand.
CGGGCGCGAGCGACGGGTCCCCCCGCTCCCCCGTCATGTGCGCGTCGGTGATCAGCCGGCACAGGTTGGCGTACCCCCGCTCGTCCTGGGCCAGCAGGATCACGTGGCCCTCGGCCGGGCTCTGGTCGCCGTCGCGGTCGGGCCGGCGGGGCCAGGGCGAGCGCCCGCCGCGGACGGTGAGGGTGGCCCCGAGGATCGGCCGTACGCCCTCGCGACGGCAGGCGGCGGCGAACCGGGCGGCGCCGTACAGGCCGTCGCGGTCGGTGAGGGCGACCGCCGGCATGCCGAGCTCGGCGGCCCGCCGCGCCAGGTCCTCGGGCGAGAACGCCCCGTCCTTCAGGGAGAAGAAGGACCGGACGTCGAGATGCACGAAGCCGGGGGAGGTCGCCATGCGTTCGAACGTACGTTCGATACCTGAAGCTACTCCCCTGGTCCGAACGCCGTCAAGCCGGGCTCGGGCGACAGCTCCTCGGACCGCTTGGCGTGCGCCACGGCGACCGAGCCCTCCCGCGTCCCGAGCAGCTCGGCCGCCTGACGGGTCAGGAGCCGCCCGGC
>JBHGAT010000141.1:0-5296 GCA_041946645.1 Candidatus Velamenicoccus archaeovorus
CACGACCACGTGGTGAGCGGCGCCGCCGTCCACGACCACGTCACGGGCAAGGACGGGGAGATCCACGCCGACCTGGTCGTCAACGCCACCGGTCCCTGGTCGGAGAAGATCGCCGCCATGGCCGGCGTCGACGTCCCCATCCGTCCCTCCCCCGGCGTGCTCCTGGCCCTGCGGGGGCGGCTGTGCAACATGGTGCTCAACCGTCTCCACAAGTCCGGGGACGGGGACATCATCGTGCCGCAGCGGGGGCTGTCGGTGGTAGGAACCAGCTCGTGGACCGTCGACGATCCCGAGGATCTCGACGTGCCCGAGGACCACGTCCGGCGGATGTACGAGGAGGGCGCCAAGCTGGTTCCGGCGGTCACGCAGGCCGAGTTCCGCGCGGCCTGGTCGGCGGCCCGGCCGCTGATCGGCTCGCGGGGGGAGGCCGACACCGGCCGCGAGCTCTCCCGGACGTTCAAGACGTTCGACCACGCCGAGACCGACGGTCTCGAGGGCTTCGTCACCATCACCGGGGGCAAGGGCACCACGCTCCGCGGGATGGCCGAGCTCTGCGCCAACGTGGTGTGCGGCAAGCTCGGCATCGAGGAGCCCTGCCGCACCCGCGAGACCGTGCTGCTGCCCCACACCGCCTACTACGCAGCGTGAGGACGACCGTGCAGACGATGCAGGAACCGACGACGCAGGGAGCCACCGGATCCCAGCCGGCGGAGACCCGCCGGTTCCGGGTGTACCGGTTCAAGCGGGGCGACGCCTCGGGCCACTTCGACGCGTTCGACGTTCCGGTCACGGCGCGGACCACGGTCCTCGACGGTCTGCGATGGATCCAGCGCCACCGCGATCCGAGCTTGGCCCTGCGCCACTCCTGCTTCCACGCCTCGTGCGGGACCTGCGGGATCCAGGTGAACGGGCGCGAGGTGCTGGGGTGCGTCACGTTCGTCCACGACCTCGGACGGGAGATCACGGTCGAGCCGATCGCGAACATCCCCGTGCTCACCGACCTGGTCGTGGACATGGACGAGTTCTACGCGCGGTTCCCCGACCAGCACCCGTTCGTGCGGACGAGCGAGTTCCTCCCGGGGGCCGACACCCCCGAGGGCATCGGCACCTACGTCCGGTACGAGGACTGCCTCGAGTGCGGGCTGTGCCTGTCGGCGTGCCCCATCGCGGCGACCTCGGACGCGTACGTCGGTCCGGCGGCCCTGGCCGCCGCCCAACGGCTGCTCGAGGAGCCCCGGGGGGCCGACGAGGAGGCCGTCCTGGACTGGGCCGACGAGCCCGACGCCGTCTGGCGCTGCCACGCCGCGTTCGAGTGCACGGAGGTCTGCCCCTCCAACGTGAACCCGGCGGCGCGCATCATGGCCCTCCGCGGGGAGCTGGTGGGCGGCCGGCTGCGCCTGGGTCGGAGGGAGGAGTACGCATGAGCAGAACCGCGACCGGCCTCCCCGGCGCCGACGAACGCTCCCAGCGCGGACCGGTGCGCCGCAAGGGGATCGGCCCGTCCCCCAGCGGCTGGCTCGATCCCCGCGGGCGGGCCATCGGGGGATGGGCGTTCGCCGCCAACCGCATCACCGGGCTGGGGCTGGTCTTCTACCTGTACCTGCACCTCGGCGTCCTCTCGATGCTCCTGCTCGGAGCGTCGGCGTGGAGCGACTTCCTCCGGCTGGCCACCACCTGGGCGTTCCTCGGGCTCGACGTGCTGCTGCTGTTCGGCCTGCTCTTCCACGGGCTGAACGGCGTGCGCGTGGCCCTGGTCGGCAGCGGGATCGTGCCGAACCGCCAGAAGGCCCTGTTCTGGGCGGGCACGGTGATCGGGACGCTGACGCTCGCCTACGGCGCCTTCCACATCGTCGGGAGCACGTGATGCAGGTCTTCGAGACGCGACCGCGACCGGCCCGCCGCCGGACCTACCCGGGCGGCAAGTCCACGCGCGTGTGGTGGTGGACCGCGGCCAGCGGCGCCGCCCTGCTGGTGCTGGTGACCGTGCACATGGTCGCCCACCACTTCGTCGTCGACCGGGTCGGCGGGCTCCGCACGTACCACCAGGTGCTCGAGTACATCGGCGACCCGCTGATCTTCACGATCGAGTGCTTCTTCCTGCTGACCGTGACGATCCACGCGATGCTCGGCCTGCGGAGCGTCCTGTTCGACCTCGACCTGGGACGACGGGCCCGCCGCCGGGTCGACGTCGGGCTGTGGATCCTGGGGCTGGCCACCGTCGCGTACGGCTTCTTCCTGGTCGGTACGCTGGCCTCACGAGCCTGAGGGCAGGGCCTCGATGATCGGGATCGTCCTGGTCTCCCACAGCCACACCCTGGCCGAGGGGGCCGCCGAGCTGGCCCGGCAGATGGGCGGCGAGGACGTGCGCCTGGAGGCCGTGGGCGGCCTCGACCTGCCCGACCATCCGATCGGGACCGACGCCCTCCTGGTCCAGCAGGCCGTCGAACGGGTCTGGTCCGAGGACGGCGTCCTGGTCCTGATGGACCTGGGCAGCGCCGTGCTCTCCGCCGAGATGGCCCTCGACATGCTGCCGGAGGACCGCCGCGACCGGGTCCGGCTGTGCGACGCGCCGTTCATCGAGGGGGCCGTGGCGGCGGCGGTCGCGGCTCGCCTTGATCGCTCGCTCGACGAGGTCGAGGCCGAGGCCCGCGGCGGCCTCGAGCCCAAGCGAGCCCACCTCGCACCCCCGGGCGGCGAAGCCCCGGAGGGGGCCCCGCCGCATGAGGGGACGCAAGCGGGAACGTCGGCGGCCGTGAGCGCCCCACCGGGCCCCGCGATCGCCGCCGAGCTCAAGGTCGAGAACCGTCTGGGCCTGCACGCTCGACCGGCGGCACGGTTCGTCCAGACGGCGTCGGCGTTCGACGCCGACGTGCGGGTCCGCAACGTGACCACGGGCCGCGGACCGGCCAGCGCCCGCAGCCTGAACCAGGTGGCCACGCTGGGTGTGCTCCGAGGGCACCGGATCGAGGTCTCGGCCACCGGCCCCCAGGCCCGGCAGGCGGTCGACGCGCTCCGCGCCCTGGCCGCCGATGGCTTCGGGGACCGGGACGAGGAGGAGGCGCCCGCGGCCGCAGCGCCCGAAGCGCCCGCCCCGGCCGAGCGGCCGATCCCCTCCGGCACCCTCGCCGGGCTGCCGGCCTCGCCGGGGGTGGCGGTGGGTCCCGCCAGGCGGTTCGCCCGGCCCGAGCTACCGATCCCGAGGGAGCCGGCCTCGGATCCCGGGGCCGAGTGGCGGGCGTTCGAGCGGGCCGTCGAGGGCGTGCGTGCCGAGATCGCGAGGGTCCGGGGCTCGGTGGCCGCTCGAGCCGGTGAGCAGAGCGCGGCGATCTTCGACGCGCACGCGCTCTTCCTCCAGGACGAGGAGCTCCTGGCGCCCACCCGGGCCGCGGTGCTCGAGCGCGGCCGCAACGCCGCCCAGGCCTGGTCGGCCACCGTGACCACGGCCGCCCAGGCGTGGCGGGCGCTCGAGGATCCCTACCAGCGGGCCCGGGCGGCGGATCTGGAGGCGGTGGGGCGACAGGTCCTGGCCCGGCTGCTCGGGACCGCGCCGGGGCCGCCCACGTTGACCGGACCGGGGATCCTGGTGGCTGCCGACCTCACCCCGGCCGACACCGCGGGCCTGGAGCCGGCCGTCGTGCTCGGGATCGCGACGGCCTTCGGGGGGCCGACGTCGCACTCCGCGGTGCTCGCGCGCTCGCTCGGCATCCCTGCGGTGGTGGGGCTGGGCCGCGGGCTGCTCGACCTCCAGGAGGGGACGACGGTCGTGCTGGACGGCGACGCCGGCACCCTCACGCCGGACCCGAGCCCCGCCGCGATCAAGGACGCCCGGGCTCGAGCCGATCGGTTCCGGGCCGCGGAGGCCGAGGCCCTGCGGAGCGCCGCCGAGCCGGCGACGACCCTGGACGGCACCAGGATCGAGGTCGTCGCCAACGTCGGCCGACCGGAGGACGCGATCGCGGCGGCCCGGATGGGGGCGGAAGGGGTGGGCCTGCTCCGCACCGAGTTCCTCTTCCTCGACCGGGACGCGATGCCGACCGAGCAGGAGCAGGAGCGCGCCTACCGGGAGGTCGCCGAGGCGATGGGCGGCCGGCCGGTGATCGTCCGGACGCTCGACGTGGGCGGCGACAAGCCGCTCCCCTACCTGCCGATCCCGCGAGAGGCCAACCCGTTCCTCGGCGTTCGGGGGCTCCGGCTGGGGCTGGCTCGACCGGAGGTCCTGCGGGCGCAGCTCCGGGCCTTGCTCCGGGCCGGGGCCGACCATCCGATCCGGGTGATGTTCCCCATGGTCTCCACCCCCGAGGAGGTGCGGGCCGCCCGGGCCGAGCTCGAACGGGCCGCCGCCGAGGTGCGGGAGGCCGGCGGTCGCACCCCCGAGCACCTCGAGGTGGGGATCATGGTCGAGGTCCCCTCGGCCGCGCTGCTGTCCTCCGCGTTCGCCGAGGAGGTGGACTTCTTCTCGATCGGGACGAACGACCTGACGCAGTACACCCTCGCGGCCGAGCGCGGCAACGAGCGGGTCGGCGCGCTGGCCGACGGGCTGCATCCCGCCGTGCTGCGGCTGATCGCCGCCACGGTCGAAGGTGCCGCACCACGCGGCCGGACGGTCGGTGTCTGCGGCGAGCTGGCCGCCGACCCGGCGGCGGTCCCGGTCCTGGTCGGCCTGGGCGTGACCGAGCTCTCGGCCAGCCCGCCGGCGATCCCCCGGGTCAAGCGGGCCGTCCGCGAGCTCCGCCTGGCCACGGCGCGGGAGCTGGCCGCTCGAGCGCTGGAGCTCGGATCGGCCGCCGAGGTCCGGGATCTGGCCTCGCGGGGCTGAAGGCGCTGCTAGGGTGAGCCGGGTGGTGGCCGTGAACGATCGCGCGACGAGGGCGGCCGCGCTGCTCCGCGGGGTCACGTACCTGCGGGTGCTCCTGGTCCCCGTGGTGATGTGGCTGCTCATCGAGGACCCCTTCCGCCACGCGTACGGGGTGGCCGCCGGGCTGTTCGCGATCGCCGCGGCCACGGACTTCGTCGACGGCTTCCTGGCCCGACGGTGGAGGGCCACCACCACGCTCGGCAGCTTCCTCGACACCACGGCGGACAAGCTGCTGGTCTCGGGCGTCCTGGTGGCGCTGGTGGGCGTCGGACGGGCCTCACCGTGGATCGCCACGATCATCGTGGGGCGCGAGCTCCTGATCCTCGGCCTGCGCGGCGTGGTCGCCGCCGACGGCACGGTGATGCGCCCGTCGATCTGGGGCAAGCTCAAGGCCAACGTGCAGTTCCTGGCGATCTTCCTGGCCATCCTGCGGACGCCGCC
>JBHGAT010000142.1:0-5267 GCA_041946645.1 Candidatus Velamenicoccus archaeovorus
GCGGGCGAGCAGTACCGGGCGTCGGGGCGAGCCGATCGGGCGAGCGGGCGGCCGCAGGCGGGGCATGTGCGCGGGAGCGGTTCATCCGTCACGGCGATCTCGACTTCCGGGCGCGTGTGCGGAGGGGTAGGGGCGGGGTGTAGGGAGCGCGTGCGGGCGAAGATTTCGACCCGCCCTCCCCCTCGCCGAGCACTTGCCGGGCGCGAGCGGCGATCGCCTCGAGCGCCCGCAGCGGGTGCTCCGCGCTCTCGTCCGACGAGCTGATGGCGCCCTCGGCACGGCCCAGGATCCAGGCCAGGGCTTCGGTGGCCCTCGAGGCCCCACTCATCGCGCGTGCTCCTCTCGCTCGGACGGCTTGGGGACCAAGCCCGCTCATGCCCGCCTCGCCTTGCGGCGACGAGCCGACCAGTCGGCCCATGCCGGATCGTCGACGGAGGGCTCGGGGTCGTCCTCGGTCGCCGGCGAGCCGCGGAGCGGTGAGCTCGCCGGCGCGCCTTCCTTGGGTACTTCCTGGAAACTTCGGGTCGCATGATCTGCGACAGGTCGGGTCGCATGATCTGCGACAGGTCGAGCCCCGTCCTGCGACAGGTCGAGCGGTGCGACCGGTCGCACGATCTGCGACAGGTAGCGGGTGGTCGAGCGGTGGCCGCCGGACGGTGAGCCCCCGACCTCGCGTCGGATCCAGCCCGCCTCCTCGAGGTCGCGGATCCCCCGGATCGTCGTGTCCCTGCTCACCCGCGCCGCCTTCGCGATCGCGGCGAGCGATGGCCAGCACGACCCCTCCGCGTTCATCCACGTCGCCAGCGCGTAGGCCACGATCACTGCTCGCCGCGGCAGGTCGGAGTCGCGCACCGCGACGATCCATCGCGTCTTGAACGAGGCGTCCCGTCGGACCGAGCCGCTACGATGCTCCACGCTCGTCGCCGCCTGCCTCGGCGTCGTGCGCCAGGAGCTCCTCCGCGTACTGCCGGAGGAGCTCCTGCAACTCCTCGGCCGTCACGGTGGCCGCGCTCAGGCCCTCGGGGTGCCGGTCCCCGAAGCGCTCAAGCACCGCTCGAAGGACACCGAGCGACGATCCGAACGCCTCCACCGCCCGGGCCCAGAGCTGCTCGCGGCTCGCCGGGGCCGGCGGTGATGCCGGCCGAATCGCCCGCGCCGCGCCGCACGCGCACCGCTCGAGCTGGCGCCCGGGAATCAGCTCCCAGGTGTGCTCATGCTCAGCGCCGAGCTCGTGGCCCCCCGGCTCGCCCCGGCGCTCCCCGAGCAGCTCGCCCCAGGCCTCGAGCAGCTCGCCCGCGGCCTCCCGGGTGAGCTCGTTCAGGGAGTCGACGTCGGCGCGCCGGTGCGTCTCGTCGCGATCCCAGCCGAGCTCGCCAGCCAGCGTCCACAACGCCACCACCTGGCGCCGGGTCGCCGGCGCCGTCGGGTCCGCCACGTCCATGCCCGCGAGCCCCGGGATGAATCCGAGCGCGCCCTGCAGGGCCCGGCGGAGCGCCCGGGTCTGGGCCATCGCCCGCAGGCTGTTGTCGGTCGCCGAGCGCCAGTTTCGCTCGGACCGCGTGCACATCGCCTCGCCGGCCGCGACGGTCCGGCCATCGCCGGTCTGAACGATCGCCCGGGCCTCCCAGCCCGAGCCATCGTCGAGGGGCGAGGTCCGCTCCACGATCGCCACCACGCCGACGAACGCGCCCAGCACCTGCCATGCGTGCAGGGTCAGGAAGTCCCGCTCGGCCTCTCCGAACCGCAGCGCCAGGCCGCGATCGCGGACGACGCGGGCGAGCGAGTCGGCGAGCTGGGTCGCCCGCTCGAGCACCTCATCGGGGTCGCGGCCGAGCAGCGCGAGCGGCGCCGGCGGCGAGGCCTCGACGGCCGCGAGCTCCTGGCCGCTCACGCCGCGGTCCCCGCCGTAGTCCCTGTCTCGCTCTCGCGGATGAAGATCTCGAGGCTCTCGCGCCGGACACGGACACCGCGCCGGCCGATCTTCACGGCTGGGATCTCGCCGGCCTTCAGCAGCTCGTAGGTCGAGCTTCGGGAACGGCGAAGGACCTTCGCAACCTCGGGGACGGTCAGGAGCTCGGGAAGTCCGGTCGGCTCCATCGGGGGCAAGCCTCCTCCGACCCGCCCCGCCAAGGGCCGGTCTGGCCTGCCCGGGTTCGTCGGGATGACCGGGCTCCCGTCCCCGTCCAGGTTGGACGGGGAATCACAACTCTGTCATTATTAGCCCGATGACGTCCAGGTCGTCAAGCATCGCCGCGTTGTCGGGCCAGGTGCTCGAGCTCTTCTGCGGCCGGTGCGGCCGGTCGCTCGGGGCTTACGAGGTCCAAGAGCGCGACGGGTTCGTGCAGCTGTACGACCAGGCCGGGTCCCGGCGCGCCCTGCGCTCGGCCGGGCGCCGACCAGGTGTACGGGGTCCGCGGACCGGGCGACGCCGGGTGCTCGTCGAGCACCACGCCGGCGAGACGTACCTGCGCTGGCGCTGTGGGTGTGGCGCCGATGTCCGCCGGCGCGCCGATCGGCTCGGCCGGCTCGAGGCGATCTTCACCGCCGGCCGCTTCACCCTGACGCTGTAGGCAGCTCGAGGACCTGGCCGTCCGGGCGGGCGAGCGCCCGGGCGCCGTCCAGCCGCTCGGCGAGCTCCTCGTCCAGGCCGGGGAAGAGCGAGCCGTAGGTGTCCATCGTCACCGTGATGCTCGAGTGCCCCAAGCGCCAGGCGATCGCCTTCGGGTGGGCGCCCGCCGCGATCGCGGCCGCGGCCGCGTGGTGTCGCAGGTCGTGGAACCGGACGCCGCGCACCCCGGCGGCTGCGAGCGCCGGAAGCCACACCCGCCGACGGAAGTTGCGCCGTCGCAGGAGCGCGCCGTGCGCGGCGGTGAACACCTGGGCCTCGGGATCCGGCGCGACGCCCTGCAGCCGGCGGGCGAGCTCCTCGGCGACGCTGGCCGGGATCGTGACCGTCCGCCGCGAGCCTCTGGTCTTCAGCTCCGCGAGCGCCACACCCGAGCTCGTCTCGACCGCCTGGCGCCGAACCTCGACACGGCGCTCGAGGATCCGAACGTCGCGGCGTTGCAGACCGGCGAGCTCCCCGAACCGGAGGCCTCCGTAGGCGGCCAGGAGCACCATCGCCCGGAAGGCCGGCGCGACGGCGTCGGCAATCGCCTCGACGTCGGCGGTGCGCGGGATCACGAGCTCGCGCCGGCGCGCTTGTGGCGCCCGGGCCGAGCGCACCGCGTTCGTCGGGATCTTGCTGTCGGCGACGGCCTCGCCGAGGCATCGCGAGAGCACCTGTCGGGCGATCTGGATCGTCCGGGCGCCGACGCCGCGCCCCTGGAGGTCGGCCATCCACTCGCGCACGTCCTCCGGCCGGACCTGGCCGATCGGCAGGTCGCCCAGCGCCGGCACGAGGTGCAGGCGGGCGACGCCCTCGTAGAGCTCGCGGGTGGCCGGCCGGAGGTCGACCGCGCCGTCGAGGGAGGCACGCAGCTGGTCCCGGAGCAGGGTGCGGGCGGCCCCGGGATCGCGCCACGTGCCCGCCGAGAGCTCGAGCTCGGTGCGGTTGGCGAACTCGGCGGCGTCCTTGCGCCGGCGGAACGTCTTGGAGCGGTGCCGGCCCGACGGGTCGCGCCACTGGACGCGGTAGCGGGTGCCGCGGCGAGGCCCCTCGAGCTTCGTCACCCAGGCCACGGCCGGACGCTAGCACACGCGCCGGACACCCTGCACACGGTATGCACAACGTTCGTCCCTGCGGGCTCCGGAGGGGTTCCACCATCTGGCCCTCTACCAGGGCGTTTGCGTGGAGACGAGCGGACTCGAACCGCCGACCCCCTGCGTGCAAAGCAGGCCTTGCCGGCCAGCTCGTCGCGTCGCCGCAGGTCAGAGGGGATGCACTCGGACGGGTCGGACCCCTCCGGACGTATGTCTGCACAACGTTTGCACAACGTAGGGGCGAGCGGATCCGAGGGCCGTCACCGCTCCCACCGGATCGCGGCGCGCTTGTGGGCCTCGCTGCTCGCGAACGCCCGCGACCACAGGGCGTTGGTCAGGGCCGCTCCGGCATCGTCGAAGGCCTCCCACCGCCGGAGCGCCGCCGCGTAGTCCGGGCCCTCGGCCAGCATCTCGGTCCGGGTGCGGGCCCGACCGCCGCCCAGGAACTCGAGGAGCTCGTCGATCCAGAACTCGGGCCGGCAGGCGACGTCGACCACGAGCGGCCGACCCGGGACCGCCTCGAGCCACGCCGAGAGGTAGAGCTTCTCGGCGTGGTCCCACTCCTCGAGCGCGTCGGTCGGGATCTCGGAGCGCTCGAGCACGTCGCCGGCGAACATCTGCAGGAAGCACACGACCTTGGCCATGTTCGTCTCGACCACGATCCGGTCGTGGGTGTCCAGCACCACGAGGCGCGGCGCGATCGGCTCCCGGTAGATTTCGGCCAGGCCGGCGGCGAGGTCCAGCCAGCCCAGCTGCTCGTCCCGCGTGGGGATCTTCACGTGCGACCTCCTCTCAGTCGCTCCCGTTCGTGGGGCGGGCCAGGCCGGAGGGAAGCCCGGCCGTTCGGACCGTCGTCCTAGACCCGCCCCGAGGATACTGCCACGGCTCAGGTGCTCGCCAGGACGCCGCGCCCGAATTGCGGGGACCGCCGCTCGGGCCCGTTCAGCGCGGCAGCGGGTGTGGGCCCCAAGCCAGCTGCCGGATGATCTCCTCGATCTCCTGGAGCGCGATCACCCCAGGGCTGGCGGAGCCCGGCTGGGCCCGGACTACGCTCGGGCGGATCCTGGTGTGCAGCAGCGTCAGGGCCGCCTGCGCGAGCTCGAAGGGATCCGCGCCGGGCGGCGGTGGCTCCTTCGGCCTCACCCGCCGCAGCAGACGCGAGCGGCGCTGGCGCTCCCGGAGCAGGTGCGGCGTGTCGGGGACCTTGAGCTCGGAGCGATCGGTCCAGGACGCCCACCGGTCCCGGCGCTCGGTGATCGCGGCGGCATCACGGGCGGTGAAGCGCTCCACGCCGTGTTCGGCGTAGCAGGGGTCGCAGAAGCCCGACGGCCCCTGCTCGCGCATCGCGCAGCGCGGGCAGAGCTCCCCCGATCGCTCGAGCTGGTCGGTGCCCGCCGACACGGCGCGAGCATACGGCGGCCAGTGACATGGTCAAGCAGGTGGACGAGTCGAACGGACCCCGCGGGAGGGCCGGGGATCCGCCCGACCCTCCCGAGGTCCGCCTGCCGGCGGCCGGCTCGTGAACAGGCCCAACCGAGTCGGATCGACCCCGCCGGCCGAGCTCA
>JBHGAT010000143.1:0-5265 GCA_041946645.1 Candidatus Velamenicoccus archaeovorus
TGGATCTTCCGCATCCTGGTGAACACCGCCAAGACCCGCGGCCAGCGCGAGCGGCGGAGCGTGCCGTTCTCGTCGCTGTGGGCGCCCGAGCCCGGCGACGAGCCGGCCGTCGAGCCCGAGCGGTTCCGCCCGGCGGGCGACGCGTGGCCGGGCGGCTGGCTCAACCCACCCGCGGACTGGGGCGACGTGCCGGAGGACCGTCTGCTCTCCAAGGAGACGCTGGCGCGGGTGCAGGAGGCCATCGAGGCCCTGCCCCCCAACCAGCGCGAGGTGATCCGCCTGCGGGACGTGATGGGGTGGACCTCGCGGGAGGTGGTGGAGGCCCTCGAGATCAGCGAGACCAACCAGCGGGTCCTGCTCCACCGGGCCCGGTCGAAGGTCCGCCGCGCCCTCGAGGGGTACCTGAGCGGGGAGGTGGGGACGCCGTGACCGAGCCCGCGCCGCTGACCTGCAAGGAGCTCGTGGAGCTGGTCACGGACTACCTGGAGGGCACCCTGCCCGACCCCGAGGTGGCTCGGCTCGAGGAGCACCTCCAGGGCTGCGACGGCTGCCGCCGCTACCTCGAGCAGATGCGGCGCACGATCCGCATGACCGGCATGCTGAGCGAGGACGAGGTCCCGGCCGAGGGCCGCGACGAGCTGCTCCGGGTGTTCCAGACCTGGCGCGACTCGATCGCCTGAGCCCGCGGCGGATCTCCGTGCACCGCGAGGCCATCCGGGCCTAGGACGTCGGCGAGACCTTCCCCCTGGTCCCCGTCCCCTCCACGTCCACGTGCCCCCCGAGCGCGTGGATCCCGTGCAGGCGCACCCGGCCGAGCTGCTCCGGCACGTGGGGGTCGCAGACCACCTCGCCGTCGCGCACGTCCACCCCCAGCAGCGCTCGGAGCAGCAGGAAGGGGGCCGCGGTGGCCCACGCCTGCGGGCTGCACGCGGTGGGGTAGCGGACCGGGAACCGGCTCTCGGAGCGCGCGTAGCCGGCGAAGGTCTCGGGGAGACGGTCGTCGGTGTACGTGGCCGCCTCGAACAGCGCGAGAGCGAGCCGGGCGACCTCGTCGCGGAACCCGTACCGGTACAGGCCCATCGCCGCGATCGAGTTGTCGTGCGGCCAGACCGTGCCGGTGTGGTAGCCGATCGGGTTGTACCCGGCGTCGAGCTCCGACAGCGTGCGGATGCCCCACCCGCTGAACAGCGCGTCCGAGAAGAGCCGGTCGACCACCGCCTCGGCCCGGTCCTGGGGGACGATCCCCGACCACAGCAGGTGCCCCAGGTTGGAGGTGAGCGAGTCGATCTGCCGCTTGTCGGCGTCGAGCCCGAGCACGTAGTACCCGCCCCGCGCATCGGTCCAGAAGTCGCGGTTGAACCGTTCGGACAGGTCCTTCGCCTGGGACCGGAGACGCTCGGCCAGCTCGGGATCGTCCCACACGCGCTCGGCCAGCTCGGCCGTGCGGAGCTTGGCGTCGTAGCAGTAGCCCTGGATCTCGCAGGTGGCGATGGGCGGCTCGGCGATCCGGCCGTCCGAGGACTGGACGCCGTCCCACGAGTCCTTCCAGCACTGGTTGGTCAGGCCCTGGGACGATCGGGTCCGGTACTCGACGTACCCGTCGCCGTCCAGGTCGCCGTACCGGTCGATCCACTCCAGCGCCCGCATCGCATGGCCTCGGAGGTCCCGCGCGGTCCCGTCGTCACCGGTCCACCGCCAGTAGGCCGAGAGCAGGATCAGCCACAGCGGCGTGGCATCGGCCGTGCCGTAATAGGGACGGTGCGGCTTGAGCCCGAGGGTGGTGAGCTCGCCGAACCGGATCTCGTGCAGGATCTTGCCGGGCTCCTCGTCCTTGAAGTCGTTCATCTCGGTGCCCTGCAGGGCGGCCAGCGCCACCAGCGCCCCCTTGGCCAGCTCCGGGCCCACCCACAGCGCCTGGTACGAGGTGATCAGCGTGTCCCGGCCGAAGATCGCCATGAACCAGGGGAGCCCGGCGGCCGGCAGCGAGTAGTCGTTGCCCTCGACGTCGGCGGTCAGGCGGAGCGCGGCCAGGTCGACCAGCGACCTCTGGTACACCTGCCGGAGGAGGTCGGGCCCCTGCAAGCGGGGGACCTCGTCGCGCCACTTCCGCAGGACGCGGCCAGCCTGCCGCTCCGTCTCGCCGAACTCCTCGTGGACCGGCTCCATGATCTGCTCGTCCACGTGGACCGAGACCAGGATCGACGTGGACCACTGCTCGCGCGCGTCCAGGTCGAGCTCGAACACCAGGTCGTCGGTCTCGATCCGCCCGAACGCGGACGAGTGCACCTTGGCGGCGGCCCGGAACAGCTGATGGTCGTACTCGTAGGTGATCAGGCAGTGGTCCTGGTCGCGGAGGGTCCGGCTCTCGCCCCGCTTCTCGGGGACCTGGTCCTTCACCTCGAACAGGTCGGCGAAGTCCGCGCCGGTGCCCAGGCGGAGCTGGATCCGGACGGGGCGGTTCAGGTGGTTCTTCACCGTGAGCTTCTCGTGAAGGCCGTTGCCCACGAACCGGAACCGCTGGATCGACAGCGACTGGGCGGGCAGGTCATCGAGCGCCGGGTTGGCCAGGTAGAACGCCGCCGAGTAGTAGTCGACCGGGCGCGAGCTCAGGAGCTGCGGCTTCCGCCCGCCCACCCAGAGCTCCCACCGGTTCAGGAACCGCGTGTCGTCGTGGAAGAGGCCGCCGATCGAGCCCGCCGGCACGTCGCCCAGGGCGTCGGACACCATGAACGTCGACCCCTCGAGGATGGAGATGGAGTCCAGGCCGAGCTCGGGGGGCTTGCGGGCCCGGGGCGTCCCCGGTGGAGCGTTCGAGCTCACGCCCTCCCACCCTGCAGCGCGTCGAGGTCGGCCAGGCGCTGCTCGGCCTGGGTCACGAGCGCGTCGTTGCCGATCCCGCGGGCCTCGTCCCGGGCCTGCTCGAGCAGCTGCCGGGCCTGCATCGCCCGCATGTCGGCCTTGTCAGCGGTCGCGTACTTCAGCCGCTCATCGGCCTTCACGATCAGCTCGAAGATCTCCTTCGGATCCACCCCCACCTCCGTTCTCCGGGCCCGTTCGGCCAGCAGGAGCTGGACGGTCGGCATCAGGCTCCTCCTCGGCTCCGGTCGCGAGCCCTCGATCACCACGCTCCCCAGCTTGCCACTGCCGTCGGGTTTCGGCCGGAACGCCTTCACCGCATGGCCGGCCAGGATCTCCATCCTGGGGTCCCTGCGGACCTCCTGGGCCCGCGGCGGCATCGTTACAGATGGGCGCGGGCGCGTGTAGCGAGAGCCCGGATGCCGCACACTGAGCGCCGATGGGGCGGGTGTCTCGAGCGTGGGCTCGGCTCCGAGCCGGGCGGACGGGTGGATCGACCGGGCTGACCTGCCGTGAGCTGGTCGAGCTCGTGACCGACTACCTGGAGGGAGCCCTCAGCCCTCGCGATCGGGACCGGTTCGAGCGGCACCTCGCCGGCTGCCGCGACTGCAGGGCGCACCTCGCCCAGATGCGCCGGACGCTCACGACCCTGGGGACGATCCCGGAGGGGTCCGTGCCGCCGCACACCCGCGACGTCCTGCTCCGCGCGTTCCGCGACTGGCGCTCCTGAGCCGTCCGCGCAGGCCGCGGCCGGCCCGTGCCGGTGGGAGCGGGCTCGACGTAGGGTGCGGGGAACGACACGCACAAGGAGCGACCGATGCAGCTCGGGATGGTGGGGCTCGGACGCATGGGCGCGAACCTGACCCGTCGGCTCATGCGGAACGGCCACGAGGTGGTCGTCTACGACGTGAACCGCGACGCCGTGCGGGGCCTCGAGGGGGAGGGGGCCGTCGGCGCCAGCTCGCTGGAGGACCTGGTGGGCAAGCTCGCCGGGCCCCGAGCCGTGTGGATCATGGTGCCGGCCGCGTTCGCGGGGCCGACCGCCGACCGGCTGGTCGAGCTGATGGACGCCGACGACGTCGTGATCGACGGCGGCAACACCTACTACCACGACGACCTCGAGCGCGCCGAACGCTACCGGCCGAAGGGCGTGCAGTACGTGGACGTGGGGACCTCGGGCGGCGTGTACGGCCTGGAGCGCGGGTTCTGCCTGATGATCGGGGGGGACGCCGAGGTCGTGGCCCGGCTCGACCCGATCTTCAAGGCCCTGGCTCCGGGGGTCGACGCCGTGCCGAGGACACCCGGGCGGGCGGGGTCGGACCGCTCGAGCACGGCCGAGGCTGGGTACCTGCACTGCGGCCCGGTGGGCGCCGGGCACTTCGTGAAGATGGTCCACAACGGGATCGAGTACGGGCTGATGGCCGCGTACGCCGAGGGCCTGAACGTGCTGCACCACGCCAACGTCGGGAGCCGAGAGGCGGTGGCCGACGCCGAGACCACCCCGCTCCGCGATCCGGACCTGTACCGGTACGACCTGGACATCCCCGAGATCGTCGAGCTGTGGCGGCGCGGCAGCGTGATCTCGTCCTGGCTGGTGGACCTGGCGGCGGCGGCGTTCCTCCAGGACCCCGCGCTCGAGGGCTTCGAGGGGCGCGTCTCGGACTCGGGCGAGGGACGGTGGACGGTCCAGGCGGCGATCGACGAGGGCGTGCCGGTGCCCGTGCTCTCGGCGGCGCTGTACGAGCGGTTCTCCTCACGGGGGGAGGCCGACTTCGCCAACCGGGTGCTCTCGGCCATGCGCAAGGCGTTCGGGGGGCACCTCGAGAAGACCCCGGAGGGCTGAGCGCCATGGCCGGCTCCATCGCCGACACGCCGGAATGGCGCGCGCTCGAGCAGCACCGCCGGGCGCTCGAGGGCGTGCACCTCCGGCAGCTCTTCGCCGACGACCCCGGGCGGGGCGAGCGGCTCGCGCTCGAGGTCGGCGACCTGTACCTGGACTACTCGAAGAACCTCGTCACCGACGAGACGCTCCGGCTCCTGGCCGCGCTGGCCGAGCGGGCCGGGCTGCGCGAGCGGATCGAGGCCATGTTCCGGGGCGAGCGCATCAACGTGACCGAGGACCGGGCGGTGCTCCACGTCGCGCTCCGGGCGCCACGGGACGCCGTGATCGAGGTCGACGGCCACGACGTGGTGCCCGACGTCCACGAGGTCCTCGACCGGATGGCGGGCTTCTCGGAGCGGGTGCGCTCTGGCGCGTGGACCGGCTCGACCGGTGCGCCGATCCGCCACGTGGTGAACATCGGGATCGGCGGCTCCGACCTCGGTCCGGCGATGGCGTCCGAGGCGCTCCGGGACTTCAGCGACCGCGAGCGCTCGTTCCACTTCGTCTCGAACGTGGACGGCACGGAC
>JBHGAT010000144.1:0-5262 GCA_041946645.1 Candidatus Velamenicoccus archaeovorus
GCCCGATCGGCGTCATCGCGTCGATCGCCGTGATGCCGGTCTGCAGCGGCTCCTTCACCATCTGCCGGGCGACCACCGAGGGAGCCTGGACCTCGAGGGCGCGGGTCCGGTCGGCCGCGATGGGACCCTTGCCGTCGAGCGGGTTGCCCAGCGGATCGATCACCCGGCCGAGGAAGCCGTCGCCCACCGGGATCGAGAGGATCCGGCCGGTCTGCTTGACCAGGTCCCCCTCCTCGATGTGCGCCGACTCGCCCAGGATGATGCAGCCGATCTCGTCCTCCTCGAGGTTGAACGCGATGCCCAGGACCCCTCCCGGGAACTCGAGGAGCTCGTTGGCCATCGTGAGGGGGAGGCCCTTCACGGTGGCGATGCCGTCGCCGGCCAGCACGACCCGCCCGACCTCCTCGCGCTCGACCGACGGCTTCCAGCTCTCGACGTTCCTGCGGAGGGCCTCCGCGATCGACTGCGGGTCCAGGTTCAGCGCCATCGGGTCACCTGCTCCTCGTCATCGTGATCACGCACCGGCGAGCTGCCGGCGAGCCTCCTGCAGCCGGTTGCGGACCGTCCCGTCGAACACCTCGTCCCCCACCCTGGCCACGACGCCGGCGACCACCGAGGGGTCCACCACGACCTTGACCTCCACGGTCTTGCCGGTGGCGCGGGACAGGGCCTCGGCCAGCTCGTCGCGCTGGCGCTGGTTCATCGGGACGGCCGAGCGGACCTCCGCGACCACGTGCCGGCGGCTCTCCGCGGAGACCTCGGCCAGGGTCTCGACGATCGCCGTGATGTCCCGGCCCCGTCCCTGGTCGATCAGGAAGCACAGCGCGTTGAGCGCCAGGGGGTTGGGGGTCTCGCCCAGCACGTCGCGGAGGAGCGCCTTCTTGTTCTCCGCCGGGAGGGCCGGGTCGGCCAGGGCGTCCGCCAGCCGGGGCTGTCCCTCCAGCGCCTTGGCGAACGCGTAGAGCTCGTCCTCGACCAGCGAGAGCTCGCCCTCGGCGCCGGCGATCGTGAACAGCGCCTCGGCGTAGCCGCGGATCACCGGCGTCTTCTCAGCGCTCACCCGAGCCCTTCCCGTGGCCGTTGCCCGAGGCCACCTGCTCGATGTACTCGTCGATCAGCCGCTGGTGGGCGGCCTGGTCGAGGGACTGCTCCACCACGCGTCCGGCCAGGTCCACGGCGATGGTGGCGACCTGGCTGCGGAGCTCCTGCAGGGCGCGGTCGCGCTCGGCCCGGATCTCCTCCTGGGCCCGGTCGATCGTGTGGGCGGCCTCCTCCTCGGCCTTGGCCTGGAGGTCCCGCTGCATCTGGGCCGCCGTCCGGCGGGCCTCCTCGACGATCCGGTTGGCCTCCTCCCGCGCTCCCGCGAGCTCCTGCCGGTACCGGGCGAGCTCGGCCTCGGCCTCCGACCGGGCCTGCTCCGCCTTCTCCAGGTCCCCCTGGATCTTGGACGTGCGGTCGTGGAGCATCCGGTTCAGCGCCGGGAAGGCGAACTTGGCGAGGATCAGGAAGACGATCGCGAACGCGGCCGTCCCGTAGATCAGCTCGGCGATGTCGGGGACGATCGGGTTCGGTTCCTCGGCGGCCACCACGAGCAGGTGCAACATCGCGCTCCCCCGGGTCAGACGATGAACGAGAGGACGAACCCGAACAGCGCCAGCGCCTCGACGAACGCGATGCCCAGGAACATCGTGGTCCGGACCATGCCGGCCGCCTCCGGCTGACGGGCCATGGCCTCGACCGACTTGCCGACCAGGAAGCCGATGCCGATGCCGGGGCCGATCGCGCCCAGACCGTAGACCAGCCCCTTCCCGATCGAGCTCACGCCCGTGTCGCTGATCTGGGCGAGCAGACCGAACAGGTGCGTCATGCGTTCCCTCCTCCTAATGCTCGGGGTGGATGGCCCCGGCGATGTACACGGCAGTCAGGATCGTGAAGATGTAGGCCTGCAGCACGCCCACCAGCAGCTCGAACCCGGTGATGAGGGTCCCGAGCGCGAAGGAGGCCGCGGCGAAGGGGATCGTGGCGAGCTTCCATTGCAGGTACCACGTCCCCAGGAAGAAGACCGTCAGGATCAGGTGTCCGGCGATCATGTTGGCGGCGAGTCGGACCGTCAGGGTGAGGGGGCGCACCAGGAACACCGAGACCAGCTCGATCGGCGAGTACAGCGGGTAGATGTACCAGGGCACGCCCGGCGGGAACAGGATGCCCTTCAGGTAGTGCAGGCCGCCCTGCCTGGCGATGCCGACCACGTTGAACGTCACGTACACGATCGCCGTCATCACCAGCGGGATCGCGATCCGCGAGGTGGGGGGGAACTGGATGAACGGGATCACCTCGAACGTGTTGTTCACCCAGATGAACACGAACAGCGACGTCAGGAAGGGGACGAAGCGGAGACCCTCGGGCCCGATCACCTCCATCACGATCCCGTTCCGGATGAAGTCCACGAGCGCCTCGAGCGCGTTCTGGAGACCCCGGGGGACGAGCCTGGGCCGGCGGAACGCCGCTACGAACAGGACCCCGATGATCACCACGGAGACGAGCACCCAGAACGTCGGGCGGGTCACGCAATAGGAGCCATCGCCGATGAAGCAGTTCTTCGTGTAGTCGAAGATGCCCGTGCCCGGTGCCTCGAAGCCCTTGGGGGGGCGGGACAGCTCCGCGAGGACCGTCGGCAGAGGCATCAGCGGGTCTCCCTGGCGGCCCGGACCTCTGCGGCGTGCGCCGCGGCGGGGTCGGCCGGGACCCGCAGGGCCGTGCCCATGCCGCGGAGCGCCAGCCGGGCCTCGTAGGCCAGCAGCAGCAGGGTGGCCGGCACCACCGCCAGCCCGAACGCGAGCGGCGAGAACCACGACAGCGCGTTGAGCGCGAACATCACGGCGACGATGACGCCCAGCCGGACCACGAAGCCGCCCAGCGCCACCACCTGCACCACGGTGATCGAGACCGTGGACGCCCACGCGAGCGACAGCCCGTGGGCGGCGAAGTTGGCGAACACCAGCGCCACGCCGATCGCAGCCGAGGCCCCCGCGCCGGCTCCGCCGGTCGCCCATCCGATCGCGAGCGCCGACGCCACGGCCGCGGCCGAGGGCAGGACCGCCCTCCGGACCATCTCCCGCTCGGCCTGCTCAGTGATCTCTGCCATACCGCAGGTACACGACGTAGATGGAGGCCGAGACGCCCATCACCATGCCGATCGGCAGGAAGAGCCAGTGGAAGCCCACCCACCGGTCGACCAGGTAGCCGATGCCGCCCCAGACGAGGATGCCCGACGCGAGCGTCCCGGTGACGCCCCACGCCGCGCCCATGCCCTTCCATGCATCCCCGTGTCCTCCGGCCATGGGCGCGCGGCAGTATATCCGTGCCCCGTCCGGCCCGTCAAAGCCCGGACACGTGCGTTTCCGCAGCTAGATGGGCATACAACGGCCTTCCCGGACCCATCTTGTGAAGGATTTCACGAAGTGTCGAGCGCTGCGCAGCGGGGCGGCCGCCGCGGCTCCGAGCTGGCCTCAGCGGCGGCGGCGCTGAGCCAGCCCGTTGGCGATGGCCACGACGAGCCCCGCCGCGAACAGCAGCGTGCCCATCACGTTGACCTGCGGGGGCAGGCCGATCCGGGTCGCCCCGAACACCCAGATGGGGAACGTCTGGGTCTGACCCGAGACGAACTGCGTGATGACGAAGTCGTCGAGCGAGAGCACGAACGCGAGGAGGAAGCCGGCGAAGATGCCGGGCATGATCTGGGGCAACGTCACCCTGAAGAAGGTCGTGGCCGGGTTCGCGAACAGATCCTGCGCGGCATCCTCGAGCGACCGGTCCATGCCGGCCACGCGGGCCTGCACCGTCACCGCGACGAACGGGGTATCGAACCCGATGTGGGAGAGCAGGATCGTGCCGAACCCGAGCGGCGCCTTCGCCTGCACGAACATCGCGAGGAGCGAGGAGCCCAGCACGATCTCGGGCACCGCGATCGCCAGGAAGATGAAGAAGTCCACGACCCCCTTGCCCCGGAACACGTAGCGGCCGATGGCAAGGCCAAGGAAGGTCCCGAAGACCGTGGCCACGATCGCCGCCGTCGGGGCGATGATCAGCGAGTTCTTGAGCGCCTCGGTCAGCCCTGGGATCGCGAACAGCTCCTTGTACCACTGCAGGGTGAATCCCCAGAACCGCGGTGTCTGCCGGTCGCCCGGGATGCGGTTGAACCCGTACAGGATCATCAGGAACACGGGGCTGGTGAGGTACAGGATCATCAGGAAGGTGAACGTCGGCAGGATGAACCGGGTCCACCGTCGCCTCGGTGGATTGACGGGCGCCGGCTCGGACAGCCGGCGCTCCGTGCGCTGGGTGACGACCGTGCTCATGCCGCCGCCGCCTTCACGACCTCCTCGGTGCCGAGGACCCTGGCGTAGATGCTCACCAGGACGAACATGCCGAGCATCAGGATCGCCGAGAGCGCCGCGGCCTCGTTGTAGAGGTTCTGGTGGAGGAACCGGTCCTGGATGATGTTGCCGATCATCGTGGTGTTGGTGCCGCCCAGGATCGACGCGTTCACGTAGTCACCGGTCCCCGGCACGAACGTCAGCAGGAACGCCGCGAACACACCGGGAAGCGAGAGCGGGAAGACGACGTGCCGGAACGCCTGCCACCGGCTCGAGTACAGATCCTTGGCCGCCTCCACCAGCCGCTTGTCGATCCGCTCGAGCGCCACGTACAGGGGCAGCGCGGTGAACGGCAGGAAGTTGTACGTGATCCCGGCCACCACGGAGAACGGCGTGGCCAGCACGTGCAGGCTCTCCGGGAGCAACCCCAGGTTCTTGAGCGGCCCGAGGATGATCCCGTCGTCCTGGAGGATGAACTTCCACTGGATGGTCCGGATCACGAACGACACGAAGAACGGCAGGAGGATCAGCAGCAGGAGCGAGGACTTCCACTTCCCTCCGTAGAAGGCGATCCAGTAGGTCATCGGGTACGCCAGCACGAGGCACAGGATGGTGGCGATCCCCGCGTACGCCAACGATCGGCTGAAGTACTTCGCGTTCTCGGTCAAGGCGTCGGCGTAGTTGGAGAACTGCCAGGTGAAGTGGAACCCGGAGAGCAGGCCCCCGCTCTGCAACGACGTGTAGACCAGCAGGATCAGCGGTACCACCAGGAACAGGAGCAGCCACACGCCGCCCGGGCCGAGCAGCTCGTACGGCGCGAGCTTGCGCCGCGTGCCGAGCCCCCGCCCCCGGGCGGGAGGCGCATCGGTCACGGTGGTCTGCACCT
>JBHGAT010000145.1:0-5251 GCA_041946645.1 Candidatus Velamenicoccus archaeovorus
TCTACCAGTCGAGGAGCGAGCCGTCGGGGGCGAAGGCGAGGTGCGGGGCGGGCGATCTGCCCGGATGGGCCGCGGCGACCCCTTCGACGAGCTCCACGCCGATCCCGGCCCCGGTGGGCGGGAGCGCGTAGCCCTCCTCGGTCTCCAACGGCCGGTCGACGACCTCGGTTCGCCACGGGACGTCGTCCCGTACGCGCTCGAGGATGAGGAAGTTCGGCAGGGCGAGCGCGAGGTGGACGCTCACGAAGGTTCCGATCGGCCCGTTCGGGTTGTGCGGGGCGACCGAGACGAGGAAGGGCTCGGCCATCGCCGCGATCCGGCGGAGCTCGGAGACGCCCCCGCAATAGCAGGCGTTCGGTTGGATGACCGCGCAGGCCCGCTTCTCGAGGTGCTCGCGGAACTCGTTCCGCGTGACGAGCCGTTCCCCCGTGGCGATCGGGATCGGCAGCGCCCTGGCCACTTCCGCCATCGCATCCGCGTTCCCGGGCTGGCACGGCTCCTCGAGGAACCAGGGACGGAGGGGCTCCAGCGCGCGCCCGACCTGGATCCCCATGGCCGGGGTCGTGCGCCCGTGGAGGTCGACCATGACGTCGGCGTCCTCGCCCGCCCCCTCCCGGATCGCGGCGACCAGCGCCTCCATGGCCCGGAGCGCCGAAGCTCCCTCGAGCGGCCGTGCGGGCGCCATCGGGTACGCCTTCATGGCGTCGAACCCCGAGTCCCGCGCCGCCGCGGCCGCGTCCCGCCAGGCCTCCGGCCGCCGGGCGTCCCCACCGAGCTCGGACCCGAGGTTCACGTAGGTGCGGACCCGATCGCGGACCGGCCCGCCGAGGAGCTCGAAGAGCGGCACGCCGAGGTCCTTGGCCTTGATGTCCCACAGGGCCTGGTCGATCGCGGAGATCGCGCTCATCGTCGCGATGCCGCCCTTGAAGTACGGCCCGCGGGTCATCGTCTGCCAGTGGCGCTCGACGGGTCGAGGGTCGAGGCCCAGGAGCAGCGGCTCGAGGTCCCGGACCGCGCCGAGGACCGCGTGCGTCTGCCAGCCGAGCGAGGCCTCTCCCCAGCCGGCGAGACCGGGTTGGTCGGTGTCCACGCGGACGAACACCCAGTCACGGTCGCCGGCATCGACGACCCGCGTGGAGACCTCCGTGACCTTCATGCCTCGGCGCATGATATCGTTCTCATCTCGCTCCCTCAGATGAACCGAGTAGATGAACGGAGACGAGGTCGCGTCGTGGAGCGGGTGGGGTTCATCGGGCTCGGGGTCATGGGCAAGCCCATGGCGGCGAACCTCGTCCGCGCGGGCCTGGACCTCGTCGTGCACTCCCGATCGCCCGCGCCGGTCGACGAGCTCGTAGCTGCCGGCGCGCGGCGCGCCGAGACGCCGGCCGAGGTCGCGGCCGCCGCCGACGTCGTGATCACGATGCTGCCCGACACGCCCGACGTGGAGCTCGTGCTGTTCGGCCGGCGAGGCGTCTCGGACGGGTTGCGAGCGGGGTCGCTCGTGATCGACACGAGCACGATCGAGCCGACCGCAACGCGACGCTTCGCCGAGCGGCTCGCCGAGCGCGGGGCGGCGATGCTCGACGCGCCGGTCTCCGGGGGCGAGCGGGGGGCGATCGACGGCACGCTCTCGATCATGGTCGGGGGCTCGGACGAGGCGTTCGAGCGCGCCCTCCCGCTGCTGCGGGTCCTTGGGCGGAACGTGACCCACGTCGGCGGCGTCGGCGCCGGACAGGTCGCGAAGGCGTGCAACCAGCTGATCGTAGCCTCCACGATCCAGGCCGTGGGGGAGGCGCTGGTGCTCGCGGCGAAGGCGGGGGTCGATCCGGCACTCGTGCGCGAGGCGCTGCTCGGCGGGTTCGCGGGGAGCAGGATCCTCGAGGTCCACGGGCGGCGGATGCTCGAGGGAGACTTCGTACCGGGCTTCCGTGCTGCGCTGCACCGCAAGGACGCCCGGATCGTCACCGACACCGCCCGAGCGCTCGGGTCGCCGGTACCGGCGTTCGCCGTCGCGGCGGCCGCGCTCGATGCGCTCGTCGGGGCGGGATCCGGCGATCTGGATCACGCCGCTCTGGTCGCGCTGCTGGAGGACGAGGCCGGCGTGCACCTGTCGCCGGGCGCGCGCCGCGGGTCCGGTGGGTAGACGGCAGACCTCGGGAGGCGGACGGGTGGGCGTCAGCCTCCCGGCGGCAGCAGGAGCGATCCGGGGACCTTGCATCCCGCCTGGAGCATCGCCGCCTCCGCCTCGAGGTACTGGTCGAGCTCGGACGGCGGGGGCCCGGGGCCCACGCCCTTGACGTACATGCTCCCCGGCCCGGGAGCCTCGTGACCGGGCTCCAGGTGGGAGACCCGCTCCGCGTTCAGGCGATCGCACGCGGATCCGCGCAGGGCCCTGAGGACACCGGCGACGGCGAGCAGCGCGACGACGAGGGCGAGGATGACCAGCGCTCCCTTCAGGAAGTCCGTGACCCGTTTCGACCAGGGCATCGACGCTCACGCCGGCCGCGGTGCGCGCCGCGACATCGAGGGAGGTGGTACCACCGACCGGCCGGTGCGTCCATCCCGCGGTCTCGCCCCGTTCCATCCCGAGCACGCCCGCCCGAGCCGGTCGTGTCCCACGGCCACCGCGCGCCTCGGCCCCACCCTCACGCCGGTGAGCGGTTCGAGCCAGCCTGGCGGATGACGTGATAGGGCTGGTTGGAGAGGTCGGCGTCCAGCCCCGGAGACGATCGCGCGCATCCGTCGACGCCGCGCAGGACGAAGTGATACTGCAGGGCGTAGGGGGAGTCGGAGTAGCGACCGGGGATCGTGGCGGCGTACCGGCTCCCTTCTCGATCCATCTCGACCTGCTCGTACGGCTTCGACTGATCGAGATGGCGGTAGCGGAGCGACACCCCGGCGATCTCCTCGGCGTGCCTGCCCGCGACGTCGAGCGCGAGCGTGACCTCCTCGCCTGGAACGAAGGAGGTCGGGGGTTCGTGGCAGACGTCGAAGTCCGGCGATCCGTGCGTGAGCCGTCGGATCGCGCGACCGGTCGCCGGGTCGATCGTCGCGACGCCGGGCGCGAGCGAACGGGTCAGCTCGGTCATCGCGGCCAGGTCGTCGTCGATCGCCGGGAGCCGGTCGGACCATGCCCCTCGGAGCCACGCCTGGGGACCGAAGGTGAGGTCGTCGGCGTAGACGCCGGACGCCCGCTCGACCGCGGCCACCCACGCCGCCCTGGCGGCTCGATGCGCCGCCGCCGCCGTCTGCAACACGGCTCGATCGCCGGTCTTCACGAAGAGCTCGTAGAGGACCGCGGCACGCATCTTCCCGGCGAAGAACCGGCCGAGGGTGGCCTGGATCGCGACGTCGATCACCAGACGGCGGACCTCGGGATCCGCGGGCTCGGGGAGCCGTGCCTCGATGCGGGAGAGCTGCTCGACCGCGTCGTCCGCGAGGCTCTCCAGCCACCCCGCGACGTCCAGGGGCGAGTATCTGCCGCTCGGCCGTCCTTCGAGGACCTCGCGGACGGATTCCTCGGCGCCGACGAAGATCTCGGGGTCGAGCGGGCCGACCGTGCCGAACCGCTTGGGCGTGGGCGTGTCGTAGTAGTGGGTCTGCACCGACCCGTCTCGGCCCACGATCCCGATGTCCGTGTAGACCTCCGGCCAGTAGTAGTTGTTCGAGGCGGAGGGGTGGTGCGCCGTCGTGACCAGCGGCAGGATCCGGCTCGCGCTCGCGAGCGCTCTCTCCGCGGGGGCGGCCACGGGGCCGTACGCGGTGCGCAGGTGGCGGCGCCACGTCTCTGGATCGGCGTCGGGGTTGTACGTGAGCCGGCCGAAGAGCCGGTACGTGTACAGGTACTTCGCCCAGTCGTCGTCGGGCGAGAGCGTGGGGTCCGCGTATCCGTCCCGCGGGCCGGGGAGCCCCGTCCCCTCGCGACCCTTCAACGACAGCGGATCCGCCCACTCGAGTCCCTGCGTGCCTGCGATCCCCGCCAGCCGTCCGAACCCGGAGGCCGATGCCGGGTCTCCCCACAGGAGCACGCGTTGCGTCCCCGGCCAGACCCGGAACACGACGTCGTAGGGCCGATCCTCCCGCAGGAAGTCGGCGTAGCTGTAGCGGGTGAACGGGCGGGTGCCCTCGCAGACGTTCATGTAGGCGGCCTTCCCCGTCGTCTCCCGGTCCCGATCGGTCGGTGGGCGGTCGAGCTCGCGGATCGCCGCCTGGTGGTAGGGCAGGCCCATGTGCTCCGCGGCGTACTTCGGGGAGAGCGTGATCGGCAGGCCGGTCGCGAGCGCGATCTCGAGGGTCTCCGCATCCAGGCCCTTCGAGTGCAGGTCCAGGCCCACCCGGCGCCCGCATCCCACGACGCCGTCGAGCACGGTCCTCCAGAAGTCCCAGCTCCGCTCCGGGATCCCGCTCTCGCCGTGGGTGCGGACGGTCAGCCCGCCGATGTCGGGGCACGCCTCGAGGAGCGCCTGCAGCGCGTCCCGGCAGTACGCGGCGTGCCGCTCGGGCGTGAGCCCTTCGATCGTGTAGCGCGCGTCCGGGCTGTCGATCCACTCGTACGCGTGCGTCCAGATGCCGAGCTGGAAGTCCAATCCCCGCGCTGCCGCCTCCCGCGAGGCGAACCGCAGCATGTGGAGGTTGCGCTCGCGCTCCTCCTCCGGAAGCTGAGGGACGCGCACCCCGTACCCGGGCAGGTCGACGAGGAAGGGATACGGGAAGTACAGGTAGGAGTCGGTGATCCGCCAGTGGAAGTTGTAGCCGAGCCCGACCATCAGGTTGATGCGGTTGAAGCGGTGGCCGACGAGCATCGACAGGTAGCGACGCCACCACCCCTCGTCGTGGAACCAGGGCTTGTCGTCGCTCTCGCTGACGAAGCACCGGGCGACGCTCCGGATCTGGTTGGCCGGCCGCTCCACGATCGGCTCGTCGATCGCGAGCGCCCGGAGCGGGTCCGTCGCGTGGCGCACGCGGTCGGCGAGCTCGAGCACCGCGTAGACGAGGCCCCGTTCGTCGGAGCCGCACACGAGCACCCCTCGATCTCCACCGGGCTCGCCCGGGACGAGACCGAGGGCCTCGGGCACGTCGGGGATCGAGACGCCGGCACGCCGGAGGATCTCCTCCGCGCTCGGGTCGCGCGAGCCGGCGACGGTCAGGACGGTCGCGAAGCGGCCCGACGCGGGCACCGTGTCGAGCACGTCGACCGCCGCGCCCTTCTCCTCGAGGACCGACCGGAGCTCACCGATCGCCCACTCCACGG
>JBHGAT010000146.1:0-5162 GCA_041946645.1 Candidatus Velamenicoccus archaeovorus
CCCCTCAACGCACGCCACCGGACCCGAGCTCGAACTGGGGAAGCCAGGGGGCCTCGGCCTCGAGCATCCGCTCGACCATCTCGTGGATCTTGGGCAGCGGGACCACGGCGCCGGTCAACGGGTCGAGCGCCACGGCCGCGTGGACCAGGTCTCGATCTCCGGTCATCGCGGCCTGCACGGTCAGTCGCTGCACCACGACCTGCGCCTGGTTCAGGGCGGCGCACGCGGCCGGCAGCTCCCCGTACCGCGTCGGGCGAACCCCGTTGGCGTCCGCCACGCAGGCCACTTCCACGCACGCGTCGGCGGGCAGGTTCGCGATTGCACCGCCGTTACGGACGTTGCCGTAGACCACCCGCGGCACACCGGTCACCAGGCTGTCGATGATCGGGGCCGCGAACTCGCCGCCGTGCGTGGGGCCGTGCGCCCGAGCGTCCTCCACGATGTCCTCGTTCGTGGTCTCGGCCTCGGCGCTCCGGCAGATCTCCAGGTAGTCCCAGCGTCGGTCGAGGTACTCGGCCGTGAGCTCGGGGGTCCGGCGGAACCAGGCCCAGTACTCGCTCGCGTGGTGGCTCGACTCCGTGTGGAAGTACCCCGTCAGCAGCATCAGCTCGGTGCGGACACGCTCGATGCTCTCGTAGGCGTCGTCCGAGCGCGGGAGCAGCGGGATCGAGCGGTCCACGTGTCGCGCCGTCATCACCTCCCGGATCCGCGGGATCAGGTCCTCGTCCCCTCGCCGGAAGGTGGTGAACCAGGCCGTATGGTTCAGCCCCGCGCACGTGAAGGTGACCTCCTCGTACGGCACCCGGAGCTCGCGCGCCAGCAGCTCGGACGTGCCCTGGACGCTGTGGCACAGGCCGACGATCCTCACGCCCAGCAGATCGGTGGCCCAGCAGTTGATCGCCATGGGGTTCGCGTAGTTCAGGAGCCAGGCTCCGGGGCAGACCTCGAGCATCGTCTCGGCGACCTCGCGGAGCGCCGGGACGGTGCGCAGCCCTCGGAAGATCCCGCCGGGGCCCAAGGTGTCACCCACCGTCTGGTCGACGCCGTACTCGCGCGGGATCAGCACATCGTGCGCGTAGGCCTCGACGCCCCCGACCTGGAACACCGTGATCACCACGTCGGCCCCGCGGAGCGCACTCCGCAGGTCGGCTGCGACCCCGACCCGGGCCGGCAGCCTGGCGTCCTCGATCATCCGTTGCACGAACCCGCGCGTGCGCTCCGCCGCTGCGTGGTCGATGTCGTACAGGACCAGCTCGGAGCCGGCCAACGCGGGGAAGGCCAGCACGTCCCTCGACAGCTCGAGCGGGAAGACCCAACCCCCGGCGCCGCTGATCACGATCCTCGGGCCCTCCGCCGTCATCTGGCCCTCCTCCCCGTGGTCGGTCCCATCGGCACGATGCTAGCCGGCAGGCACCACGCGTGCACGTTCGTGATGGAATCGACCCGAGAAACGACAGATGTGCGCATGGCCCGGCCTCGGGCTAGAATCGCGGCGAGGCAGGCCGAGCGTGTTCGCGGCCGGCCACGCGCACGACGAGCTGCGGGAGGGACGTGGACGAGCGGAGCCACCTGATCCGGACCGATCGGGCCCCCATCGGCACCGGCGCGTACTCCCAGGCGATCCGCGCGGGCGACTTCGTCTTCATCTCGGGGCAGGGCCCGCTCGACCCGACCACCCTCGAGGTGGTGGGCTCGACCGTCGAAGAGCAGACCGAGGCCACCCTCCGCAACCTTTCGGCGATCGCCGAGGCGGCCGGGGGCTCGCTCGACGACGTCGTGAAGGTCTCGGCGTTCCTCTCCTCGATCGAGGACTTCCCGGCGTTCAACGCGACGTACGAGCGGATCTTCGCCGCCGAGCCGCGCCCCGCACGGACCACGACCGGCGCCGGGTTGCGCGACATCCTCGTGGAGATCGACGCCGTGCTCTACCTCCCCCAGCGGTGAGCGGGTCCCACGATCTCGACACCCCCTCGCTCCTCATCGACCTCGACGTCGTGGAGCGCAACATCGCCGAGATGGCGGAGGTTGCCCGGACGGCCGGCGTCGGCCTGCGGCCACACACGAAGACGCACAAGTCACCCCAGATCGCGCGGATGCAGCTCGACGCCGGAGCGGCGGGGATCACCGTGGCCAAGCTCGGTGAGGCCGAGGTGATGATCGACGCCGGGATCGACGACGTGCTGATCGCCTACCCCCTCGTCGGCGAGGTCAAGCTGGCCCGCCTCCGCGCGCTGCTCGAGCGGGCCCGGGTCCGGACCACGCTGGACTCGGTGGAGGTCGCCGAGGGCCTCGGGCGCCTGGGGCGCGATCTGGGCCGGAACGTCGAGGTCCTCGTCGAGGTCGATACCGGCCTCCGCCGCGTCGGCCGGCCGCCCGGCGAGCCGACGGTGTCGCTGGTCCGCGAGGTGGCGGGGGTCCGGGGGGTGGAGGTGGTGGGACTGCTCACGCACGCCGGACACGCCTATCGGAGCGCCGACGCCGAGGAGCTGCGCACCATCGCCAAGCGCGAAGGGCAGGACCTCGTCGAGACGGCCGAACGCTGCGCGCGAGCGGGGATCCGGCTCCGCGAGATCAGCGTCGGCTCCACGCCGACGGCCCGCACCGTGGCGGCGGTCGATGGCGTGACCGAGATCCGACCGGGAACCTACGTGTTCAACGACGTGCAACAGATGCGGCTCGGTGTCGCGGCCGAGACCGACTGCGCCGCACGGGTCCTCACGACGGTCGTCGCGCACCCGAGCGAGGACCGGTTCGTGCTCGACGCGGGATCGAAGGCGTTCAGCTCCGACGGGGGCGACGGACCCCCGTTCCCGGGACGCGGCCTCGTCGTGGGGCACCCCGAGCTCCGCATCGACTTCATGAGCGAGGAGCACGCCGTGGGCACGCGCACCGGCCACGACGACGTGCGGATCGGCGATCGTCTCGAGGTCGTCCCGCTCCACGTCTGCAGCTGCGTGAACCTGTTCGACGAGGCGTTCGGCGTCCGCGACGGCCGGGTGGAGCGCACGTTGGCGATCGCCGGACGCGGGAGGATGCGCTGATGCGGGGGCTGCGTGGCAAGGGGGTGCTGGTGAGCGGGGCGAGCCGCGGGATCGGCGAGGCCGCTGCCCGGCGGTTCCTCGAGGAGGGCTGCCGGGTGTTCATCTGTGCCCGGGGGGAGGAGAGCGTGAAGGCCGCCGTGGCGGCCCTGTCGGTGCTCGGCGAGGTCGACGGGATGGCCTGTGACGTCAGCCGCGAAGAGGAGGTCGACCGGCTCGTGGAGCGGGCGGACCGCTTCCTGGACGGGATCGACGTGCTCGCGAACAACGCCGGCGTGGCCTGGCAGGAGCCGTTCCTGGAGATCACGACCCCGCACTGGGACGAGATCCTCGACATCAACCTGCGCGGCTCGTTCCTCGTCGCGCAGAAGGTCGCGATGCGGATGGTCCGACGCGGGCGCGGCGGCTCGATCGTCAACATGTCGTCGACCAACGCGTTCGAGGGCGAGCCAGGGTACGCCCACTACAACGCGTCGAAGGGCGCGATCGTGATGCTCACCCGGACGATGGCGACCGAGCTCGGGGTGCACGGGATCCGGGTCAACGCGCTCTGTCCCGGCAAGATCTTCACCCCGCTCCAGGGCGAGGCGGAGGACCCCGACTACACGGCCCGGTACGAGCGCGAGCGGATCCCGCTCGGGCGCTCGGGGACGGTGGAGGAGGTGGCCGCCGCCTACGCGTTCCTCGCGTCCGACGACGCGACGTTCATCACCGGCGAGGCGCTCGTCGTCGACGGCGGGCAGCTCGCGATGTGAGGGAGGCTCCTCGTGACGACCGGATCCTCACCGCTCGAACGGCTCCGCGAGGCGCCGCTCCCCCCGGACGGGGTCGGACTGGTGTGGCTCGGCCAGGCCGGCTTCATCGTTCGCACCCCCACGGCCACGGCGCTGGTCGACCCGTTCCTGTCGGCGCACGAGGGGCGGGCGTACGAGAGCGCCCTGCAGGGGGCCGCGGCGACCGGCCTCGACCTCGTCCTGTGCACCCACGAGCACATCGACCACTTCGACGCGGGGAGCGCCCCGGCCATCGCGGCGTCGTCCCCGGCGGCGGTCTTCGTCGTGCCCACGCCCATCGTCGACATGGTCACCGAGTCCGGTGTCGCGCCGGACCGCGTCGTCGGGATGCAGCCCCACGGGACCCTCGAGCTCGCGGGACTGACGATCCGCGCGGTGCCCGCGATGCACGGTGTCACGATGGAGGACGCATACGGCTTCGGCGAGGAACTGTCGGGTGGGCTGATCCGGTTCCTCGGCTACGTCGTCGAGGCCGGGGGAACCCGCCTGTACCACGCCGGGGACACGATCCACTACCCCGGCATGGAGGACGGCCTGCGCGAGCTGGCGATCGACGTGGCGATGCTGCCGATCAACGGCCGCGACCCCGAGCGCGAGGCCCGAGGGATCGTGGGCAACCTGTCCGAGCGCGAGGCCGCCTGGCTGGCCCACGCGATCGGCGCCGAGGTGGTCGTTCCCATGCACTACGACCTGTTCGCGGGCAACCGTGGGTATCCCGAGAGGCTGATCCGGAGCGTCGAGCGGGACCATCCGGGCGTGCACGTGCTGGTCCCGACGCGCGACGTGCCGTTCGTCTGGCGCTCCGTGAGGCCGCGATGAAGGCCCTCGTGTACCTCGGGCCGAGGAGGATGGAGCTGCAGGACGCGCCCGATCCGCGTCCCGGCCCCGGCGACGTGGTCGTGCAGACGGCGGCATCGGCCGTGTGCGGATCGGACCTCCACGGCTTCCGCGAGGCCAGCCCCCGGCGGATCCCGCCGCTGATCATGGGGCACGAGACGGTCGGCGCCGTGGTTGCCGTCGGCGACGGCGTCGACCCCGGACGGGTCGGCCGGCGGGTGGTGCTCCGCCCGCTCCTGTGGTGCGGCCGATGCGAGGTGTGCCGCGAGGGGCGGACCAACCTGTGCGAGCACGGTCGGCTGGTCGGGCGCGACCTGAGCGGCGGGTTCGCCGAGCGGTTCGCGGTGCCGGCCAGCGCGGCGGTCGAGCTCCCGGCCCACGTGCCGGACGACGTCGGCACCCTGATCGAGCCGCTCGCCAACGCCGTCCACGTGACGTCGCGAGCCGTCCGCGACGGCGACGACGTGCTGGTCGTCGGGGCGGGGCCGATCGG
>JBHGAT010000147.1:0-5127 GCA_041946645.1 Candidatus Velamenicoccus archaeovorus
CCGATGCAGGCCGAGCAGAGCAACTCGTCGGTCGTGTTCGGGGACCGGCTGGTGCTCAAGCTGTTCCGCAAGACCGAGGAGGGCCCCAACCCCGACCTCGAGATCGGCCGGTTCCTCACCGAACGGACGCGGTTCGCGCAGGTGCCGCCGGTGGCCGGATCGCTCGAGTACCGACGGGGCCGCACCTCGACGATCCCGATCGGGGTCGTGCACGGCTTCGTCCCCAACGAGGGCGACGCGTGGAGCTACACGCTGGACTCGGTGCGCGGGTACCTCGAGCGGGCCGCGGCCCGCCCGCTCGAGGACCTGGTGGGCGTGGTCCTGCCGCCGAACCCCGTCGACGCGCTCGACGTGGAGGTGCCCGCGGTGGCCGAGGAGACGATCGGCGCGTACCTGGAGACCGTCCGGGTGCTGGGCGAGCGCACGGCCGAGCTGCACCTGGCCCTGGCCTCCGACCCGGACGATCCGGCGTTCGCCCCCGAGCCCGTGACCGGGCACTACCAGCGCTCGCTGTACCAGTC
The DNA here is from genome assembly GCA_041946645.1 of Candidatus Velamenicoccus archaeovorus. Taxonomy (GTDB): domain Bacteria; phylum Actinomycetota; class UBA4738; order UBA4738; family HRBIN12; genus DASQQQ01. The sequence goes on from JBHGAT010000147.1 coordinate 522, forward strand.
GATGCGGGCCACGGCCAACCGCGTGTTCCAGCTGCTGCGCTCGGAGCGCTCCCGGCTCCCCGAGGCCGAGCGGGTCCTCGACCTGCAGTCGGAGATCCTGGCGCGGTTCCACGCCGTGCTCGAGCCGAAGGTCACGGCGTGCCGCACCCGCACCCACGGCGACTTCCACCTGGGCCAGGTGCTCTACACGGGGAAGGACTTCGTGATCATCGACTTCGAGGGCGAGCCGGCCCGGCCGGTGGGCGAGCGGCGGCTGAAGCGGCTGGTCACCAGGGACCTGGCGGGCATGCTGCGGTCGTTCGCGTACGCGGTGGGCTCCTCCGTGCTGGGGAGGCCGGGCCTGGCGCCGCCGGAGGAGCTGGCCGTGCTCAGACCGTGGATGCGGCTGTGGCACGCGACCGTGTCCGCCGTCTACCTGCGGGCCTACCTCGAGCGGGCCGGCGACGCCGTGTTCGTGCCCCGGTCGCGCGAGGAGCTGTCGGTGCTGCTGGACGCCTACGTGCTGGAGAAGGCCCTGTACGAGGTGGCGTACGAGGCCAACAGCCGGCCCGACTGGCTCCCCATCCCGATCGGCGGCATCCTCGAGCTCCTGGGGGTCCCGGACTGAGGCCGGCCGAGGGCCGCGAGGCCGCCTGGCTGGCCGAGCTGGCCCGCCTGCACGGGATCCAGCGGAGCTTCGTGGACCTGCGGGGCCGGCGGCACCGAGCCTCGCGGGAGGCCACGCTCGCGGTGCTGCGGGCGCTCGGCTCGCCGGTCGATCGCCCCGAGGACGTGCCCGAGGCCGTCCAGGAGCGCCGCGACGCCCTCCGGGGCAGGCTCCTCGAGCCGGTGACCGTGGCCTGGGACGGCGTCGCCCGGCCGCTCGAGCTCCGCCTGCCGGCCCGGCCGGCGCGCGCGACGGTGTCCCTGCGGCTCGAGCTCGAGGACGGCGACGTCCGCGAGTGGGGCCGGCGGATCGATCGGCTGGTCCCCCTCCCGACGGTGCCCGAGGACCCGCCGCTCGTCCGGCGGGTCTCCCTCGACGCGCTCGACCGGCCCGGCCCGCTGCCCCTGGGCTACCACCGGCTCACGGCCGAGCTGGGCGGGCGGAGCTCGACCTGTCTGCTGATCGCCGCGCCGGTCCGGGCGGGAGTCGGTCTGCCGGACGGGGCGTGGGGCGTGTTCGCACCGCTGTTCACGCTCCGCTCGGGACGGGACTGGGGCGTGGGGGACCTCACGACGCTCGAGGGCTTCCTGGGCTGGGTCGAGGGGCTCGGCGGGCGGGTCGCCGGGACCCTGCCGCTGTTCGCGGCGTTCCTGCGCGACCCCGTCGAGCCGAGCCCCTACTCGCCGGTCAGCCGGCTGTTCTGGAACGAGCTGTTCGTGGACGTCGAGCGCGTGCCCGATCTCGCCGGCAGCGAGTCCGCGCGACGGCTGGCGCGCTCGGCCCGCACCCGCCGGGCGGTGCAGCGGCTCCGCGGGCTCGACCTGGTGGCGTACGGCGAGGTGGCGGCGCTCAAGCGCTCGGTGCTCGAGGTGCTGGCGCGCGAGGTCCACGCCTCGCGGTCGGCGCGGCGCGACGCCCTCGAGGCCTTCGCCCGCGAGCACCCTGCGCTCGACGACTACGCCAGGTTCCGGGCGGCCGGGGAGCGGTGGGGGGTCGACTGGCGGGCCTGGCCGGGACCGCCCCGAGACGGCCGGCTCGAGCCCGCCGACGTGGACGAGGACGCCTGGCGGTACCACCGGTACGTGCAGCTCGTGACCGACGAGCAGCTCGCGGCCGTGCGGACGTCCTCCGGGGAGCCCGGCCTGTACCTCGACGTGCCGCTCGGCGTGCACCCCGACGGCTACGACGTGTGGCGAGAGCGGGAGTCGTTCGCGCTCGAGGCTTCGGCCGGGGCCCCGCCCGACGACTTCTTCCCCGGCGGTCAGGACTGGGGGTTCCCTCCGCTGCACCCCGAGCGGATCCGTGAGGACGGCTACCGCTATCCGATCGCGTGCCTGCGGCGAGCGATGTCGAGGGCGGCGGCGGTCCGGATCGACCACGTGATGGCCCTGCACCGCCTGTACTGGGTCCCCCACGGGTTCCCCGCCGACCAGGGGGTCTACGTGGCGTACCACCCGGAGGAGTGGTACGCGATCCTCGCGCTCGAGTCGCACCGGGCCGGGACCACGGTGGTGGGGGAGGACCTCGGCACCGTCCCGCGGGCGGTCCGCGCGGCGATGCGCCGGCACGGCCTGCTCCGGAGCTACGTGCTCCAGATGGAGGCGGGTCCGGACCGGGCGCCGCCCGCGCCGCCCCGCCGCTCGCTGGCCGTCGTGAACACCCACGACATGGTCCCGTTCGCGGGCTGGTGGCGGGGGCGCGACGTGGAGGAGCGCCGCGCGCTCGGCTGGCTCTCCGAGCGCGAGGCCGACGCCGAGCGGGAACGCCGGGCGGCCGTGCGCGAGCGCTTGGTCGAGGCGCTCCGGTCGCTCGGGCTGCTGTCGGACAGGCGCCCCGCCGAGCGGGATGTGCTCCGGGCATCCCTGTCGTTCCTGGCCTCGTCGCCGGCTCGGGTGGTCGTGGCCGGCCTCGAGGACCTGTGGGGCGAGACCGAGCCCCAGAACCGTCCGGGCGTGGCCGGCGCCGGGAGCTGGCGTCGCCGCGGCCGGCACGCGCTCGAGGACCTGGCCCGGCTCCCCCGGGTCGCCGATACACTGGCCGAGGTGGGGGCCCGCCGGCGACGCATCGCACGGACCGCGGCCGCTCGGCCGGGGGAGCGGAGCGCGGCACGATGAGCGATCCGACCGTCCGCCACGACGTCACGCTCCTGTCGGACGACGACCTGTTCCTGTTCAACGAGGGCACGCACGCGCGCCTGTACCGAAAGCTCGGCGCGCACGTGCTGATCCACGAGGGCGCTGCGGGCACGTACTTCGCGGTGTGGGCGCCGGACGCCGAGCGCGTCGGCGTGGCCGGCGACTTCAACGGCTGGGACGGGGAGGCCGATCCACTGCGGCCGCGGGCCGACTCGGGGATCTGGGAGGGGTTCCTGCCGGGCGTCGGGCCCGGGGCGCCCTACAAGTACCACGTGGTCTCGCGCCTGGACGGGTCCGAGGTGGACAAGGCGGACCCGTTCGCGTTCCGAGCCGAGACGCCGCCCAGGACGGCCTCGGTGGTCTGGACGCTCGAGCACGACTGGCGCGACGACGCGTGGATGCGTGAGCGCCGCCGCGCCAACGGGCTCGACGCGCCGATCGCGATCTACGAGGTCCACCTGGGGTCGTGGATGCGGGGGGAGGGCGACCGGATCCTCGGCTACCGCGAGCTCGGATCGCGCCTGGCCCAGCACGCGAAGGAGCTCGGGTTCACGCACGTCGAGCTGCTCCCGGTGATGGAGCACCCCTTCTACGGCTCGTGGGGCTACCAGACCACCGGGTACTTCGCGCCGACCAGCCGGTACGGGACGCCGCAGGAGCTCATGGCGATGATCGACCACCTGCACCGCGAGGGCATCGGCGTGATCTTGGACTGGGTGCCGTCGCACTTCGCCACGGACGAGCACGGTCTCGGCCGGTTCGACGGCTCCCACCTGTACGAACACGCGGATCCGCGTCTCGGGTTCCACCCGGACTGGGGCAGCTACGTCTTCAACTACGGCCGCAACGAGGTCCGGAGCTTCCTGCTCTCGAGCGCGATGCACTGGCTCGACACGTACCACGCCGACGGGCTGCGGGTGGACGCCGTGGCGTCGATGCTCTACCTGGATTACTCGCGCGGGCCCGGCGAGTGGATCCCCAACCGGCACGGCGGGCGCGAGAACCTCGAGGCCATCGATCTGCTCCGGCAGCTGAACGTGGCCGTGTACCGGGACCACCCCGGCGTGCAGACGTACGCGGAGGAGTCCACGGCGTGGCCGCGCGTGTCCCGGCCCGTCGAGCTCGGCGGGCTCGGCTTCGGCCTGAAGTGGGACATGGGGTGGATGCACGACACGCTCGAGTACCTCCGGCACGAGCCGGTCCACCGGACGTACCACCACGACCGCATCACGTTCCGGATGCTCTACGCCTTCAACGAGAACTTCGTCCTGCCGCTCTCGCACGACGAGGTCGTCCATGGCAAGGGCTCGCTGCTGTCGAAGATGCCGGGCGACGAGTGGCAGAGGTTCGCGAACCTCCGCCTGCTGCTGGCGTACCAGTACGCGCAGCCGGGCAAGAAGCTGCTGTTCATGGGCGTCGAGATCGCGCAGCGGGGCGAGTGGAACCACGACCGCTCGCTGGACTGGCACCTGCTCGAGCACGCCCCCCACGCCGGCATCCGGCGCCTGGTCGCGGATCTCGGCCGCCTGTACCGCGAGCACCCGGCGCTGCACGAGCTCGACTGCGACCCGGCCGGGTTCGAGTGGGTCGACGCGGCGGACGCCGGCGCCAGCGTGATCAGCTTCCTGCGCAAGGCGTCCTCGGGAGCCCCGCCCGTGCTGGTGGTATGCAACTTCACCCCGGTGGTGCGCCACGGTTACCGGATCGGCGTCCCCTCGGCGGGGACGTGGCACGAGCTGCTGAACACCGACGCGACGGGGTACGGCGGGAGCGGCCAGGGCAACCTCGGCGCGGTCGCGGCCCAGGACGAGCCGGCGCACGGGCG
>JBHGAT010000148.1:0-5120 GCA_041946645.1 Candidatus Velamenicoccus archaeovorus
CGGACCAGCCCGAAGATCGCGCGCATCGTGGTGGTCTTGCCGGCGCCGTTCGGACCGAGGAAGCCGACGATCCGGCCGGGGGGCACGGTGAACGACGCGCCGTCCAGGGCCACCACGTCGCCGTAGCGCTTGACCAGGTCGCGGACCTCGAGCACGTATCCTCCCGCCGTCGCCGGCACGATACCCGGGCTCCACCGGGGCGGGCCGGGGACATCGGCCCCGCCCTCAGGAGCCGAACGGCGCCGATCAGCCGGTGAGCGGCCGGAGCCTGGGCGCCGCCTCGATGGCGTGCCGGAGCGTGGTGAGCAGCCACATCAGCCCCATGACCCCGGCCAGCACGAGGAACGGCCCTCGCGTCCCCATCACCAGGCCGACCACCACCAGGACGGTCGCCACGGCCCCGAGCGCCATCGTCGTCGCCAGCAGCGGGTCGTGCCGCACCAGCGCCGGATGCTTGACGGCCTCGCCGGTCCAGAAGGCCGCACCGCCGGTCCGGCACATCGGCTGGGCCACCAGGAAGAGCGCGATCACGCCCATCCGGTAGCTGCCGAGCAGCGGCCAGTCCCACGAGCGCGCGACGGCCAGGGTGAGCACGGCTCCGACCGCGGCGGCGATCGTGGCCACCCCGTCCCTCCAGGTCAGGTGCATCGCTTGCTCCCTTCGTCGATCCCAGCATCCCCGGCGGTGCCGGCGGGAGCGACGGACCACCGGCCCGGCGGCCACGGGTCGGTGGTCCCGCCCTGCTATGGTCGGCCGGTCCCGGGAGGAGGAACCGTGCGCGCGTACGAGCTGGAGGGGCCCATCGAGACCGAGCGGCTGGTGCTCCGGCCGTTCCGGCCGGACGACCTCGCAGCCCTGCACGCGATGCACTCGCGCCCCGACGTGGCTCGGTGGACCTATTGGGAGCCGCGGTCGGAGGACCAGGTCCGCGAGCTGCTCGGGCGCAAGCTCACCAGCACGCGCCTGCGCTCCGAGGGCGACGTGCTGGCGTTGGCCGCCGTGCTCAAGCGCACCGACCTGGTCGTTGGCGACCTGATCCTGTACCTGGCCAGCGCCGAGCACCAGACCGGCGAGATCGGCTTCATCGTCCATCCCGACCACCAGGGGCGGGGGTTCGCCACCGAGGCGGCCCGCGAGCTCGTGCGGATCGCGTTCGAGGAGGCGGAGCTGCACCGCGTGATCGGGCGGGTCGAGGCGCGGAACGTGGCCTCGGCGCGCGTGCTCGAGAAGCTGGGGATGCGCCGCGAGGCCCACCTGGTCGAGAACGAGCTCGTGAAGGGCGAGTGGCAGAGCGAGCTGATCTACGCGATGCTCGATCGGGAGTGGGCCGCTCAGGCCTGAGGGCCTCCGCCGGCGGTCAGCCGGCGCGGCGCGGGACCTTCGCGAGCTCGCGCCACTCCTGCTCCGAGACGAACGGGAACGTGTAGTAGCTGGCGCCGATCACGTGGTGCCCGCGGACCGCGTGGACGAAGCCCGCGGTCTCCGAGCTCCCCGCGGCGCCGCCGATCCCGCCGATCACGTGGATCGGGACCTCGCGATCGCCCGTCTGCTGCCGGATCAGCCGGATGTTGCCCCCGGTGTACCAGCGGGCCCCGCTCCGCCCGTGCACCCGGTACGTGAAGTACGTCATCGGCAGGAAGACGTCGTACAGGCGGGCCAGCCGCCGGTAGGGGAAGTGCGGCCAGTACCGCGTGTCGGTGCGCAGCCGCAGCGGCGACGGGATGATGGCGCCCAGCGGATAGGAAGGTCCGCCGGCACGACGGATCCACCTGGACAGCCGGAGCAGGCGCTCGGTCCGGACCCCCGGGCGGCGGACGCCGTCGTCCTCGATGTCCATCGCGAACGAGTCGAACCGGTTGCCGCGGGCCGTGCGGAACCGGATCGCCGCCATCGAGCGCCGGAAGTCGGTCCGCAGGTCGCGAAGACCCGGGAGGTACCAGGCCACGACCGAGATGCCGTTGCGGTGCGCCGCGTCCACGAACCGCTCGACGCCCTCCTTGAACACGAACGGACGGGTCCGGCTGTGGTTGGAGGTCTGCAGGTAGAGGGTCTCGACGCCCCGCCGGCGCATCCGACGCACGGCGATCCCCGGGTGACGCCAGGCCACGTCGTAGACGTCGATCCAGGTCCCCAGGCCCCGGTACACGCCCAGGTCGGGCCGCGCCGGCGCCGTCCGGCGGTGCGGGGCGTGGGCGCGTGGGGTGGCGTTCGGATGCGTCAAGGACCGTGGAGGCGGTCCGTCCCCGCCTGGACCGGCCGTGACCGAGGCGAGCACCAGCACGGGGACGAGGATCGAAGCGGGCTTGGCGAACCATCTCACGGGCCGGCGGGAGGCTACGACACCCGACCACCGGGGTGTGGGACCTTCGAGCCCCAACTCCTCGGGACCATCGCCTCGGGACCATCGCCCGATCGTTCACCGCCACGGAGGGGAGGTCGCCTGCTTGAGCCGAGGCGCGTCCCGTGTGAGGATGCCCGGGCGCGCGCCCATCGTCCAGCTCGACACATCGTGGGGGATCCATGACCGGGTGGTGGGCGGCGGCGTTCGTGGTCCTGTGGCTGCTCGTGGCGGTGCTCGCGGTCGTGGTGATCGCGCTGGCCCGCCAGGTGGGCTTGCTCCATCTGCGGCTGGGGCCGCGCGGGGCGCTCGAGATCGACACGGAGGGGCCCCCGCTCGGCGAGGCGCCGCCCCCGATGACCGCCCGGACCGCCGACGGCCCACCCGAGCAGCTGGGAGGACCGGGCCCGCTGCGGCTGGTCCTGTTCTCCTCGCCGACGTGCCCGATCTGCCGCGAGGTCGCCCCCGGGATCCCCGTGGCGGCCAGGGCCGCCGGCATGGTCCCACAGGTCCTGCACGATCCCGAGGCCGAGCGCCGGTACGCCGTGCCGGGGACGCCCTACCTGGTGGTGTTGGACGAGCTCGGCCTGGTCCGGGCCAAGGGAACGGTCAACGATCTCGAGCAGGTCGAGGGGCTGGTGGACACGGCCCTCGACCGGATCGCGCAGGGGGCCGAGCGCTGGGCGAGCTGACGTCGTTCGAGCGAGCCGAGCGGGCGCTGGCCCGCCGGACCAGCCGGCGCGGGTTCCTGGGCAAGCTCGGGGCGGGGGTCGTGGCGCTCGCGGGGGGCGGGCTGGTGGCGACCGCGCTCGCCCCCGAGCGCGCCAGCGCCCACCACATCTGCGGACACCTGTACACGACCGGCTCGTGCCCGCACCCCTACGGCAAGCACGCCCGGACCGACCGGTTCGGGTACCCGGTCCACCCGATCTACGGCTACCCGGTCGACGACCGGGGGCGCCTCTACACGGACCCGGCCACGCAGGAGCGGACCCGGGTCTGCCAGGAGCGCGTCCCGACGATCTACGACGTCGTGCATCACCCCCGGTACGGGGGCGGGTGGACGCGTTGCTGCAACGGACGGCTCCGTCACATCCAGGACTGCTGCTCGAGCTCGCGGATCCGGATCAACGGCGACGCGTCGGTGACCGGCTACTGCCCGAGGGGCCTGCGCGTGTTCTGCATCACCTACCGGGAGCTCGACCGGACGTGCTGAGCGCACCGTTGCTCGCGGCGCTCGCCCTGGCCGCGGCCGTGGCCGGATGGTCGGCCCTGTACGGGCCCTGAGGCCTGTCGATGGTGGAGACCATCACCCCCGTGGTCCACGGGGGCCGGGGTCGGTGGCTCGGGGCGGTCGGGCTGCACGCGCTCGGCGCCGTCGCCACGGCCGGCGGGTTCGGGGCGGCGCTCGGGTGGCTCGGGGCCCGGCTCGGCGCCCCGTGGGGACGGGCCGGGATGCTCGCGGTCGCGGCGAGCGCCCTCGCGTACGCGTTCACGCGGGCGCCGGTGCCCCAGCTCCGGCGACAGGTCCCGGATTGGTGGCGGACGTTCTTCGGCCGGCCGGTCGCGGCCTTCCTGTACGGGGCGGGGCTCGGGATCGGCTTCCTCACGTACCTCGAGCGGGGCACGTTCGTGGCGGTCACCGTGGCCGCGGTGGCGATGGGCCGCCCCGCCGCGGGCGCGCTCCTGGTGGCTCCGTTCGGGGTGGTCCGGGGGCTCTCGGTGCTGGTGTCGTGGCGCTCGGCCACGCCGGATGCCGGTCGTCGCCTGGTCGACCGCCTGGCCGCCGCGTCGCCGCGAGCCCGGGCCGCGGCGAACGCCCTCGCGCTCACCGCGACGGCGGCGCTCGCGCTCCTCGCCGCGGTGCACGCGGAGGTCGGCGGCTGGTGGCGGCTCGGAGCGGCGGCGCTGGCGGCGGCGTTCGGATGGGCCGGGCTGGCCAAGCTCGGTCCGCGGTGGCCGGCGGTGCTCGAGGCCCACCGGCTTCCCCGTTGGGCCTCGCGGCGGGCCCGGTGGGCCGTGCCCGCCGCCGAGCTGCTCGTCCCGACGGCGATCCTGCTTGGCTATCCCCGGTGGGGCGCCGGCTGGGCCCTGGCCCTCCTGACGGCGTTCACGCTCGAGCTGCTCCGGGTAGGACGGGTCCGCCCGGTGCCGTGCGGCTGCTTCGGCGGCCGGACCGAGACGACCATCCGGACCAGCCTGGCCCGCAACGGCGCGCTGGCGGCCGCCGGCATCCTGGTGGCGGCGGCCGGACGGGCGGAGCCGACGGCCGTGTGGCCCGGCGCGCCCTCGTCGGCCGACGTGCTGCCGATGCTCCTGGCGGCGACCGGGCTCGGCCTGTGCGCGGCGACCGCCCGGGCCGGGGCGCGGTGGCTCGCCCACGGGAGGCGGGCGTGAACGGCACGCGAGCGCGCCGCGCCCGGTGGACGCTCGCGACCGCCGCGACCGCGGCGGCCGTGCTGGCCGCCGGGCTGGCCGCGGCCGGCCCCGCCCCGTTCGACGACCCCAACGACGTGCGGGGCAGGCTGGACGTCCGCACGGTCACGTTCGACCCGGAGGCCGGACCCCCCACCTGGACGGTCCTGACCTTCTCCCCGTGGACCGTGCGCGAGCTGTGGGATCGCGGGTTCGTCCTGGTCCGGCTCGACACGATGGGCGGCCCCCGCCCGGACCACTACGTCCTGGTCCGGTCGACCGGGACCGAGCTCGAGGGCTCGCTCTGGCGCGACCCCCGGCGGGGCCGGGACCGGTTCCTCCGGACCCTGGCCGTGGACAAGCGCTC
>JBHGAT010000149.1:0-5109 GCA_041946645.1 Candidatus Velamenicoccus archaeovorus
GCGCGGACCTCGCCCGGCTCGGCCGGACGGTGGTCGAACCGCCGGGTGTCCCGGTGCCACAGGAACCACGCGACCACCGTGGCGAACAGCCACGACAGCCCGTACGTGACCACGGTGGCGGTGACCGTCTTGCTGAACGTCCACGCGATGAGCGAGAAGACGATCCACGAGATCGGCTGTCCGACCCAGTAGGCGACGAGCGTGTCGCGCATGATCTTGAGCCCTCGGCTGCCGCCCAGGATCACCTGGGCCACCGCGACGAACGGCAGGGCCACGGCCGCCGCCCGCAGGGCGGCCGTGGGCGCGTTCAGCACGCCGGCGATCGGCGCCGCGAGCAGGAACGCCACGACCGCCACCGCCAGCGAGACGATCGCCGAGATCGTCACGGCCAGACGCACGACCGCGCGGGAGCGCCCCGACCCCCCCTTGCCCACCTCGATGGCCACACGGCGCACCGCGGCCATGTCCATGCCGAACCGGGTGGCGCCCGCCGCGACGAACGCGAGCTGCGTGGCGAGGGTCACGAGGCCGAGGACCCGTCGCCCCTCGTCCCCGAAGGCCCGGGCGATCACGATGTTCATCCCGAAGCTCGCCAGGACGAACACGGCCAGCCCCACGACGTTCTGGGCGGTGCCCGACAGGATCGTGAGGTGGTCCCGCGCCCCCTCCCCGAGCCCCAGGAGCGCCCCGAGCGCGGCGCCCTCGGCCTTGGGCAGCTCGGAGGGCGGTGGGGGCGACGGGGGCAGGACGGTGGGGTCGTTCGGCGAGGTCACGGGCGCCTAGTATCCACGACCCCGGAGGGGCGTGACCGGCTCCCGGCGTGACGGGTCGGTCGGGTGACCGGCCCGGCGGGTAGTGTCCGGGGCTCGGAGCTCGAGCGAGGAGGGACACGGGATGGCAGAGGACGCCCGGTACGACCGCGGTCGGCAGAAGATGCTCGACGTGCACGGCGAGCGGTCGCTGCGGACGGTCGAGGGGCTCGGCGACCTGGGCCGGCTGATCGTGGAGTTCGCGTACGGCGAGGTCTACTCGCGGCCCGGGCTGTCGCTCCGCGACCGGCAGATCGCTACGGTGGCCGTGCTCGTGGCGCTGGGACGCTCGTCCCAGCTGCCGGTGCACCTGCGCTCGTCGCTCAAGGCCGGCCTCACGCCCGACGAGCTCCGGGAGATCGTGATCCAGGTGGCCACGCTGGCCGGCTTCCCTCCGGCCATGAACGCGATGTCCACGCTGAAGACGGTCCTGGCCGAGTCCGGGGCGTCCTGAGCGGCGGTCCCCGGGCTCAGCCCTCGGGAGGCGTCGGGTCCCCGACCGGGTCGGCACGGTCGCCGGCCATCGGGACCCAGAACTCCACGGTCGTCCCACGACCCGGGGCCGAGTCGATCGTCCACCACCCGCCGGCGAGGCGGGCCCGCTCTTCCATCGACACCAGGCCGAGGTGACCGGGAGGCCCGGACGAGACGGCCGTGGGATCGAACCCCACCCCGTCGTCCCGGATGCGGACGAGCATCCCCTCCCCCCTTGTCTCGTAGGTCACGTGCACGTGCCGGGCCCGGGCGTGGCGCCGGACGTTCGTGAGCGCCTGCCGGGCGATCCGGTACATCGTCGCCCGGAGGCCGGGACCGACCCGCTCCGCCTCGACCGGTTCCATCCGGTCGTCGACCTCCACGGCGATCCCGCCGTCGCGCTCCAGCGCCTCCAGGACGACCGCCATCGCCTTGCGGAAGCCACCCGGCTGCTCGAGGCTCGGGGGATGCAGGTCGAACAGCAGGTTGCGCAGCCGGCCGATGGCGAGCGTCACCGTCTCCTCCAGCTCCTCGAGGGAGGCCCCGGCATCCCCCTCGACGCGGTTCCGGAGCGACCGGAGGCGCATCCCCACGGCCGACATGACCTGGACGACGTCGTCGTGGACCTCGCGGGCGATCAGGCGGCGCTCGCCCTCCTGCGCCCCCACGAGGCGCGACAGCAGCGTGCGCCGCAGCTGGTCCACCCGCCGCAACGCGTCCAGCATCTGTCGGAGCTCCTCGGCGCGCGCCTCGGCCTCGCGCCGCAACCGGGTCTGGTAGAAGCCCACCGCCAGCTGGTCGGCCGCCTCCCGGACCGGCCCGAGCAGCTCGTCGTCGAAGAAGGCGGGGGTGTCGTGAGCCAGGTTCACCGAGCCGAGGAGCCTTTCCTGGACCCGGATCGGGACCTGGGCGATGGACCGGAGGCCCTCCCGACGGAGTCGCTCCTCGACCGGCGCGCGGTCCTCGGCGGTGTCGAGGTCGTCCACCACGCGGATCCGGCCCTGGGACAGTTCGGCCACCCCGCCGAAATCCTCGATCGCCATCCGCACGCCTGCGGGGAACGCCGTCTCGGCGTCGGTGTCGACGGCGAACGTCGAGGCGGCGCCGGTCTCGTGATCGAACAGGGCCACGCTGGCCCGTCGGCAGCCCACCAGCTGCCGGATCCGGCGGACCACGAGTTGAGCGATGTCCTCCGTCGGGGAGAGCGAGAGGATCTGCCGATCGATCTCGTGGAGCAGGGCCAGGCGTTCCGCTGCACGCGCCGCCGCCTGCTCCGCCCGGTGGCGAGCGCTCACGTCGAGCACGACCGCCACGGCCATGGGTCCCCCCTCCAGGGGGAGTGGGCTCAGCCCGATCTCCACCTGGATCTCGGCGCCGTCACGGCGCCGCGCCACCAGCCTGGACCGGGACTCCATCGGGTGGGCCCGCCCGGACCGCAGGAACTCGCCTCGGTACCGCTGATGCCCGGAGCGAACGGCCTCGGGGAGCAGCACCTCGACGGGCCGACCGACCAGCTCCTGGGGCCCGTACCCGAAGAGCTCCCCGGCCCGGGGGTTCAGGAACCGGATGGACCCATCGGCGTCGACCCCCAGCACGGCCTGGGAGAGGTGCTCGAGGAAGCTGCGGAGCGGCTCGCCGAGACCACGGAGCCCCTCGTACGCCTCCCCCCGCGGGGGGATCGCCTCCTCGGCGTTCCCATCGCCGTTGGACCCAGCGCCGTGCGACACCCACACAACGTTACCGCTGCACCGTCGCACACGGAAGCAACCGTGGCGTCGCAACGCTCCCGGGCACCGGCCGATGAGGGCCGGCTCAGCCGGCGTGCCAGGGATCCTCGGCCACGATGTAGGCCACGAAGGTCGTGCGACCGTCCAGGCTCGTCAAGCGGAGCGACGTCACGTCGGTGAGCGCGACGGGGATCGCCGAGCCCCACGAGGCACGACCGGGCCCGAGCGTGTCCGTCCCGAGCGCGATCGTCCGCCCATCGGCGGTGTCGACCTCCACGCGGAACCTGGTCGGCGACGCCACCGGCAGCTCGGCGGTCGCGAACAGCCAGGACGGATCCCCCTGGTAGCCCCACACGGTGCCGACCGGACCGCCCGGACCGCGCAGCGCGGACGCCGAGAAGAACGAGCCGCGCCCGAGCGCCAGCACCGAGCGGTAGCTGTCCGCCAGGCGTCGATCCCCCGAGGTCGCGGCGAACACGGTGCCCGCGCCGAGCGCCACCGCCAGCACGAACGCGGCGCCCACGGCCACCCGCCGCATCCACGGCCGGGGAGCACCCCGGAGCCCCGGCCGGAGCGATCGGTGCACCCGCGGGGTGCCGCGACCGCCGTCGGCAACCCCACCGGCCGCGACCGATCCGGAGAGCCGACCCAGGCGGTCGACCGTCCTCACCGCGAACCCGGGAGGCGGCTCGTGCTCGGGCGCGAGCAGCAGCAGCTCGTCGACGACGGTCGAGAGCTCACCGAGGAGCCGGCGACAGTCGGCGCACGTGGCGGCGTGCCGGAGCGCGGCGTCCCGATCCTGCCCGTCCGCGATGCCGATCGCCACGTCCGGCGCCAGCTCGCGTACGCGCTCACACCGCATCTCATCGCTCATCCGCGTACCCCCAGCTCCGCGCGCAACCGCTGCAGCGCGCTCCGCACCCGCGTCTTCACCGTGCCGAGCGGGACGCCGTCCAACTCGCTCACCTCGCGGGCGGTATAGCCGTAGAACACCGCCAGGACCAGGGCCCGGCGCTGCTCCTCGGGGATGCGGCGGAGGGCCTCGGCCATCTCCGGCGAGACCGGCGTCACCTGCCCGTCGAGCTCACCCGCGGGATGACCGTCCCGCATGGAGGTGAGCACCTCCGGATCGATCGGGTCGACCCGCCGCGACGGAAGCATGTTGATCGAGACGTTCCGCGCGATCGTGAGCAGCCACGCCGCCACGGTCCCGCGGCGGACGTCGTACGCGTCGGCGTGGCGCCAGGCCCGCACGAACGTCTCCTGCGCCGCCTCCTCGGCCGCCTGCCGGTCCCGGAGGATCGACAGCGTCATCCCGAAGACGCGCCGCTGGAACCGCTCGACGAACGCCGCCGCAGCGTCCCCGTCACCCTGACCGAGCCCCGCCAACAGGGCCTCGTCAGACAGGGTCCACACCACGGACCGGTCCGGACGATCGGTTGCGTCGCATATCCGGTACTACCGTTCCGGCCCCCCCAGGGATTCCCCACAGCCGGATCGGCCCGAGGGAATCCCATCGCCGCCGTCCTCCGGTAGTACCCCGCGATGCCCTCCTCGCGCTGCGAGGACGGCGCAGGGACGGACACGGGAACGGAAGGAGGGACGCATGGCACCACGACCCCACAGCGCGTTCGGACGCGGGTGGCGCGCCCGGCTGGGACTGCCGGGCCTGTTGCTCGCGGTGGCCCTGATCGCGGCGGCCTGCGGTGGCGCGAGCGCATCGGCCGGCGGCGGGGGCGGTTCCGACGGGCTCTCGCTGAAGATCGCCTCGCCCGCCGACGGCACCACCGTTCAGGAGCCGTTCACCGTCCGGTTCGACGCGAGCGTGCCGATCGGCGATCCGAGCACCGGCGACCACCACGTCCATCTGTGCTTCGATGGCGGGAGCTGCGACGAGCTGTCGCAGTCCGTGATCGCCTACGCGGATTCGGCCGAGGTGAGCGGCCTCTCGCCGGGCATGCACACGATCGAGGCATCGCTGCGCAACGCCGATCACTCCGACGCCGGCGTGACCGACACGATCACGGTCCAGGTGACCGGCTCGGGTGCCGCCACGTCGGGTGGGCCCACGCCGGCGGGCGGCGGCTCGAGCGGCTCGA
>JBHGAT010000015.1:0-15133 GCA_041946645.1 Candidatus Velamenicoccus archaeovorus
CCGGAGGCTGGTCCCGGACCGCCGCCCCGGGGTCACCCCTCGGAGGGCGAGCGCGACGGACCGGGGCGGTTCGAAGTAGCGTCCTACCCGCCGTGACCGCCGTGCCACAGCCGTGAACGCCCTGACCGCCGTGCCGCAGCCGTGAGCCCGACCCAGCGACGGGCCCTCCGCAACGGGGTGGTGGCGTTCGCCGTCACCGCCCTCGTGGGCTTCGGCGTCGATGCGATGTTCGAGGGCCCCGGCGGCGAACGGGCCGCCGCCACGCGGACCCCGGAGCCCCCGGCCTCGCCCTCGTGCGCGTGGACGGCCGAGCAGGTGGCCTCCGCCGATCCCGACCCCGCGGGCAGCCAGCTCCTCAGCGTGGTGGCCCTGAGCGGCACCGACGTGTGGGCCGTGGGCTCGACCGGCTCGCCCGATGCGCCCGAGGGCGTGCTGGTCGAGCACTGGGACGGCAGGCTCTGGACGGCGGTCGAGGCCCCGAACGTCGGGGCCACGGGGAACGTGCTCGCGGCCGTGGACGGCACCGGTCCCGACGACCTGTGGGCGGTGGGATGGTCCTCGACCGGCACCGGCGACCAGCCCACGATCCTGCACTGGGACGGGACGGCGTGGGTCGCCGTCACGGTGCCGAGCCTGCTCGGCGGGGCCGCGCTCACCGATGTGGTCGCCCTCTCGCCCACGGACGCCTGGGCCGTGGGCTACGAGGGCGACACCGGGATCGGCTCGGAGCGCGCGCTGATCCTGCACTGGGACGGGACGGCGTGGGTCGACCCGGGGGCGCAGGTGGGCGGGGGCAAGAGCCTGCTCCGGAGCGTCGACGCGTCGGGGCCCGACGACGTCTGGGCGGTGGGCTACCACCACCAGCGGCCGGCCGCGATGCGCTTCGACGGGCGGCGATGGCGGTGGGCCGAGCTCGATGCGCGGGGCGAGCTGTTCGGGGTGTCGGCGGGCGCGCCCGGTCAGGCCTGGGCGGTGGGCGGCACGATCCAACGGTGGGACGGCACCGCGTGGGGCCCGGCCGGGAGGGTCCGCCGGGGCGGCGAGCTCGCCGCCGCCGCCGCGCCCTCGGCGGCGGGCCTGTGGGCGGTCGGCCACCGCCCGGTGGAGAGCGGGCTGGCCGCCCTGATCCAGGTGTTCGACGGCCGGCGCTGGGCGCTCGTCCCGGTGCCCCCGGTCGCGGGGTCCGAGAGCCTGACCGCGGTGGCCGCCCTCCCCGACGGCAGCGGCTGGGCGGTGGGCTACCGCGACACCCGGGTCGGCCGCCGAACGCTGGTGCTCGAGCTCACCACCACCTGCGGCTGAGCCCCTGGTCCGGCGGTGACCACCCGCACCCCGTCCTTCCACACCTCCCGGATCCGCTCCGGCATCGTGGCGAAGCCGTACGGGTCACCCTCGACGACGACGAGGTCGGCCCGCTTGCCCGGCGCGATCGTGCCGAGCTCGTCCTGCAGCCCCATCAGCTCGGCCGCGCTCGAGGTGGCGGCGACGAGCGCCTGCGCCGGCGTGAACCCGTTCTCGGCCATCAGCTGGAGCTCGCGCAGGTTGGTGCCGTGCGGGGCCACCGGGCAGTCCGTCCCCATGGCCACCCTCACGCCGGCCTCGGCGGCGCGGCGGAACGCCTCGAGCTCGGGCCGGCCGAGCCCGCGGAGCTTCTGGCGGACCGGCTCGGGCACCTTGGGGTCGTTGGCCAGCTCGTCGGTGGTATCGCCGGCGGTGAGCGTGGGCACGAGCCACGTGCCGCGCTCGAGCATCAGCCCGATCGCCTCGTCGTCCAGGTACGTGCCGTGGTCGACCGAGCGCACGCCGGCTCGGATCGCCCGCTTGATGCCCTCGGCGCCGTGCGCGTGCGCCATCACCCACCGCCCCATGTCGGCGGCCGTCCGCACGATGGCGTCGACCTCCTGCTGCGAGAAGTGCGGGAGGCTCGGGTCGTCGAGCGGGGAGAGGAACCCGCCGCTCGAGGCGATCTTGATCACGTCGGCCCCGGCCCGGATCACCTCGCGGACCTTGGCGCTCACGCCCTCCACGCCGTCGCACACGCCGTCGGGCATCCCCGGGTACACCGGCCAGGGAGACGTGGCCCCGCTGGGCAGCCAGGGGTCGTTGTGCCCGCCGGTCATCGAGAGCATCGTGACCGAGATCCGCATCCTCGGTCCGACGAGCAACCCGTCCTCGATCGCCCGCTTCATGCCGAGGTCGGCGCCCGAGGCATCGCGCACCGTGGTGATCCCGAGCGCGAGGGTCCGCCGGAGGTTCTCGGCCACCGTGAAGAACCGGTACGAGAACGGCTGGTGCGCCACCGCGAGCTCGTCGAGGTCCTCGTACCGCATGGCCAGGTGGATGTGGGTGTCGAACAGGCCGGGCAGGATGGTCGCCCCGGCGACGTCGACGCCCTCGTCCCCGTCGAGGCCCGGGCCGACATCGACGATCCGTCCGTCCTCGATCGCCACGTCCGCCTCGGCCGGGTCCGCGCCGGTCCCGTCGAACACACGCCCGCCCGTGAACACCGTCCTGGTCACCGTCCCACCTCCCGTCCGGCGCATGCTACCGGCTCCACCGGACCGGCCCACCCGACCGGCCCACCCGACCGCCCCACCCGACCGCCCCCTCCTAGACTGGCCCCGCCGAGCGACCGGACGTGAGGAGCGAGGGGTGGACATCCGACTGGACGAGCACGATCGCGACCTGCAGGAGCGGGCGAGGGCGTTCACCGAGCGGGTGCTGATCCCGCTCGAGCAGGAGTGCGAGGAGCACGACGGCCTGTCCGAGCAGAGCCTCGGGCGGGCGAAGGCCGCAGTCCTGGAGGAGGGCTGGAACGCGATCAACCACACGGTCGAGGACGGCGGGCAGGGGCTCGACCTCCTCCAGCAGGTCCTGGTCGAGGAGCAGTGGGGCCGGGCCACGAACGCGCTGTGGGACCTCCCGTGGCGACCGGCGGTCCCGCTCAAGGTCGCCACCGAGGCCCAGAAGGAGCGGTACCTCCGGCCGGCGTGCCGGGGCGAGCGGCGCGACGCCTACGCGATCACCGAAGCCGGGGCCGGTTCCGACCCCACGATGGTCCAGACCACCGCGGTGCGCGAGGGTGACGGCTGGCGGATCGGCGGCACCAAGTGGCACGTCACCTCCGGCGACGTGGCCGACTTCCTCCTGGTCCACGCCCACGTGGACGGCGACCCGGCCAAGGCGACCGTGTTCCTCGTCGACAAGGACGCTCCGGGTGTGAAGCTCGTCCGGACGCCCAAGTACATGCACACCTTCGTGTTCGAGCACCCGATCTTCGCGTTCGAGGGCGTGCGGGTGGGCGACGACGCGGTGCTCGGCGAGGTGGGGCAGGGGTTCGAGCTCACCAAGGACTGGTTCGTCGAGGAGCGGCTGATGATCGGCGCTCGCACGGTCGGCGCCGCCACCCGCGCGCTCGACCTGTCCCTCGCGTTCGCCGAGGACCGGGTCCAGTTCGGCCGGCCGATCGTCGAGCACCAGGTGATCGGGTTCATGCTGGCCGACATGGCGGCCGAGCTGATGGCGGCCAAGTCGATGCTCTACCGGGTGGCCTGGCAGGCGGCCCGCGGCGGGCTCGAGCGCAAGGAGGTGCACGCGCTGGCCTCGGCCGTCAAGCTCGTGTGCTCGGAGACCGCCGGGCGGATCGTGGACCGGGCCGTGCAGATCCACGGCGGGCGTGGCTACATGCGCGAGCAACCGGTGGAGCGCCTCTACCGGGAGCTCCGGGTCGACCGGATCTGGGAGGGCACGTCCGAGATCCAGCGCATGGTGATCGGCAACGAGCTCCGCAAGCGGGGGACCGGCGCGTACACCGGCTGGCCCGTCTGAGCAGGGGTGTTGCCCGGGGCGGTTGCCGCGCCGGGCGCGTGTGGTGAATCCTTAGGGCGGGCTCCGTCCGTGAGGGAGAACCGTGGCCGACACCGTTCCGGAGCACGACGTACCGTTCCTGCCCTCGCCGGACCCGCTCGTGGAGGCCGTCCCGATCCGGCCGCGCATCGGCGTGGTGCTCGCGGCCGGCCGCTCGGAGCGCCTGTCCGAGCACACGGGGGGCGGGTCGAAGGCGCTCGTCCGCGTGGGCGGGCTCGCCCTGGTCGAGCGCGCCGTGCGGACACTGCTGGCTGCGGGGATCGAGCACGTGATCGTGGTGGTCGGCTACCAGGCCGGCCCGGTCGCCGCGATGGTGAACCGGCTCGCGCCGGGACGGGTCCGGGCGGTGTTCGCCGAGCGGTGGGAGGCCGGCAACGGAGCCTCCCTGTCGGCGGCCGAGCCGCACGTGGCCGGCGAGCCGCTGTTCGCGCTCGTCACGGCCGACCACGTGTTCGGGGAAGGAGCGCTCGAGGCCCTGATCTCGGCCGGCGTTCCCGGCGTCCTGGTCGATCCCGCGCCGGGCTCCGAGGCCTGGGACGAGGGCACGCGGGTGCGCCTGCACCACGAACGCGCCGTGGCCTTCTCCAAGCAGCTCGGCGACCCGGCCATCGACTGCGGCGCGTTCCTGCTGCCGGGCGCGGTGTTCGAGGCGCAGCGGCGGGCCGAGGCCGCCGGCGACGCCTCGCTGTCGGCGGCGGTGACCGAGCTCGCGGCCGAGCACCCGCTGGTCGCGGTGCCGCTCCCGCCGCAGCTCTGGTGGCAGGACGTCGACACGCCCGAGGACCTCGCCCGGGTCCGCAGATCGTTGCGCCGCTCGCTGGTGAAGGAGGCGGACGGTCCCGTCTCCCGGTACCTGAACCGCCCCGTCTCCTCGCGCCTGTCGATGATGCTCGCGCCGCTCCGCCTCCATCCCGACCTGGTCTCGATGGTCGCGTTCGCGGTGGCGCTGGTCGGCGGGTGGTTCCTCGCACGGAACCTCGGGGTGGCCGGCGCCGTCCTGGTCCACCTGTCCTCGATCCTCGACGGGGTCGACGGCGAGCTCGCCCGATTGCAGGTCCGCTCGAGCCCGGGGGGCGCGCTGCTCGACGGCGTGCTCGACCGCCTGGGCGACGCGGCCATCCTGGCGGGGCTCGCGACGTGGGCGATCCACCAGGGCGAGGCGGCCGTCACGGTGGTGGTGATCGGCGTTGCGGCCACGACGGGCGCGATGCTCTCGATGGCCACGAAGGATCGCATCGTGGCCCTCGGCATCCCACCAGCCCCCGAGCGGTGGATCGGCTTCCTCTTCGGCGGGCGCGACGCCCGGCTGCTCTTCGTGGCGATCGCGGCGCTGCTCGGCCACCCGATGTGGGGACTCATCGCGATCGTCGCGACCTCGGCCCTCAGCCTGGCCGTCCGGCTCCTGCTGTCGAGATCGACCCTCCGGGGCGCCTGGCCGGGTGGGGCCTAGCGGGTTTCACGTGCCGTCGAGGCATCCGGCGACCTCGCTCGGCAGCCCCGGGATCGTCAGGCCCGCGCCGCCCTTCACGAAGTCGTAGGGGATCCCCTCCCACTGCCCCGGCAGCCCCGGGTACGCCTTGGGCGTCGTGTCGGCGCTGTCGAACTGGAACCCGACCCAATCGGGCGAGCGGAACCCGTGGGTCTCGTAGGGGGCGACGGCCGAGACGCCGCGGCCGAACCGCCGGGCCTCGACCAGGAACCGGCCCTGGAAGGCCGGATCGTCCTCCGCGTACAGCTTCACGTACCAACGCTGCACCTCGAGCAGGTACCCCTGCTCCGACGGCGGCGACTCCGGCCCTTCGAAGTAACGCATGTCGACGACCACCAGCGGCCCCCTCACGCCCGTCGTGCGGCGGATGATGCCGAGCGGCTGCAGGAACCTCGGCGAGCCCTCGGGCGGCGTCACCCAACCGTGGACGCAGCTCGACGTCTCCGGTCCGGCCGTGGGCGGCGGGCTCGCCGGCGTGGGGGGCGGCACCGGGGTCGTGGCCGTGGCCGGCCCCGAGGTGGAGGCGATCGGCGACACCGGGGCCGTCTCCGTGGCCGAGGGCGATCCGCCGCCGTCGCAGGCCGCGGCCGCCAGCGCGGCCACGAGCACGAGCGCGGCCAGCCGGCGCGTCGTCGCACGGGCTCCGAAGGTCACGGGCGGCATCACGTTCCTGAGGGCCCAGGGAGGATACCGTCCGGGCCGGCGTCTGGTAGGAATGGACGCCGTGCCCGACCCCGTGCACCACCGCGACGGCCCCGACGACCCCGATCACCCGATCCCCTGGACCCGGCGTGCCTTCCTGCGCACGTCGGGGCTCGCGCTGGCCGGCGCCACGCTCTACGCGTGCACCGGCGGGCGGACGAAGGTCCCCGTCCCGAGCACGGGGGCCACCGACACCCCCTCGACGATCCCCACCCGGTGGCCGGTCAAGCGCGTGCTCTACGTGATGCTGGAGAACCGGAGCTTCAACAACGTGTTCGGCCGGTTCCCCGGGGTCGAGGCGACCGACATGGGCGTCGCGTACGGCCAGGAGGTGCCGCTGCACCCCTGTCCGGACTGGCTGCCCGGCGACCTCCCGCACGACCGGGCCGCAGCCCTCAACTGCCTGAACGGCGGTGCGCTCGACGGCTTCGCCAACGGGATCTACGGTCCCTACTTCGCCTACACGGTGATGCAGGAGCGCCAGGTCCCCAACTACTACACGTGGGCGCGGGAGTACGCGCTCTCGGATCGCTTCTTCGCCTCCGCGAACGGTCCCTCGTACCCCAACCACTTCTTCTTCATCGCCGGGCAGTGCGGCGGCGTGATCGACAACCCCGAGAACATCGGGACGCTCCCCCCGAAGGAGCCGGGCGGCTCCAACTTCAAGAGCTGGGGATGCGACGCGGTCGGCGACGACGTGTTCGTGTTCGTGAAGGACGAGCACGGCAACCTCACCAAGCACGACACGTGCTTCACGTTCCGGACCGTCGGCGAGCAGCTGTCCGAGGCCGGCATCGACTGGGCCTACTATGCCGCCGTGCCGTACCAGGTGGGCTACTTCTGGAACGCGTACAACGGGATCCACGACGTGTTCCACGACACGGAGTACTGGCGCGCGCACATGCGGCCCGTCGACCGGCTGGTGAGGGACATCGAGGCGGGCAAGCTCCCAGCGGTCACGTGGGTCACGCCGCTGTTCCAGCTCTCGGACCACCCGCCGGCCAGCTCCTCGGGGGCGCACAACTGGATCACCGACGTGGTGAACGCCGTGATGCGGAGCGAGGCGTGGAACGAGACCGTCATCTTCATCACGTGGGACGAGT
This sequence comes from Candidatus Velamenicoccus archaeovorus, assembly GCA_041946645.1. GTDB lineage: Bacteria > Actinomycetota > UBA4738 > UBA4738 > HRBIN12 > DASQQQ01. Next base: position 7,162 of record JBHGAT010000015.1, read on the forward strand.
GGGGTGGCTTCTACGACCCGGTCGCCCCGCCCGTGGTCGACGACGTCGGGCTGGGGTTCCGCGTCCCGCTGCTCACGATCGGGCCGTACGTGCGCCGCGGCCTGGTCGACGACGAGGTCGGCGAGTTCTCCACGCCGCTCCGGTTCATCGCCGACAACTGGGGCCTGGACCACCTGACGCCCCGGATCGCGAACACCCACAACCTCGAGCACGTCTTCGACTTCACCGAGCCGCCGCGGCGCCCCGTGTTCGCGACGGAGAAGGTGCCGACCTACGGCGGCGACCCGCTCGACTGGCCGTTCGAGAACGGCGGGACCCAGCCGCTCTGGCCCCCGGGCACCGAGCCGGTGGAGGCGCCATGGTGACCCCGCTGCACGTCGGGCGATGGGGAAGCGGACCTCCCGTGCTGCTGGTGCACGGCAGCGTGATGAACGGGGAGGGGACCTGGGCGGAGCAGCGCCCCCTGGCAGAGCGCTGGGAGCTGCTCGTGCTCGATCGGCGGGGGTACTTCCCGAACCCCCCGATCGATCGGGAGGACTTCGAGGTCGATGCCGGCGACGTGGCGGAGCTGCTCGGCGACGGCATGCATCTGGTCGGCCACTCCTACGGCGGCGTCATCTCCCTGCTCGCGGCGGCTCGCCGACCCGAGGCCGTTCGCTCGCTCACGGTGATCGAGCCACCGGCCTTCGGCCTGGTCGCCGACGATCCGGACCACGCAGAGCGGGTCTCCCGGTTGCGCGCCTACTTCGACGAGCCGATCCCGGACCCCGAGGCGTTCCTCCGAGGCTTCATCGAGCTCTCCGGCAGCAGCGCGCAGCTGCCGAGCCCGCTCCCCCCGCCGCTCGAGCAGAGCGCGAGGCTCCTGATGGTGGAGCGGTTCCCCGGGGAGGCGGTCATCCCGTTCCAGGCGCTCCGCGCGGCGCCGTTCCCCACGCTGGTGGTATCGGGGGGGCACGACGCAGCCTTCACCGCCGTCTGCGACGTGATCGAGCGCGAGCTCGGAGCCGAGCGGGCGGTGATCGCCGGGAAGGCACACAGCGTCCAACGCACGGGCGCCCCGTTCAACGAGCTGCTCGACGCGTTCCTGCGCCGGGCCGAGCGATCAGGCCGAACCTGATCGGCGCCGTCCGGCCGATCCGCCTGCGGGCGCGGTCGTTGGACGACGGCCGGCCTAGGCCGACCTCGGCACCACGAGGGCGTCGACGGCCCAGCAGCCCTGGGGACCGCAGATCACGGGGTTGGCGTCGAGCGCCTCGAGGTGCTCGCCGACGTCGTGCGCCAGCCAGGCGAGGGCCACCACCGTCCGCGCCAGCGCGCCGACGTCGGACGCCGGCGCCCCCCGGACGCCGTCGAGCAGCGACCGCATCTGCAACCGGTCGATCAACCGCCGGGCCCGCGCCTCGTCGAGCGGCGGCATGCCCAGGCGGCGATCGCGCAGCACCTCGACGAGCACCCCGCCGGCCGCCACCAGCACGAGCGGCCCGAACTGCGGGTCCCGAACCACCCCGAGCGCCACCTCCACGCCCCGCGGCGCCATCGCCGCCACCGTGACCTCGGGCCCGAGCGTCGCGACGAGCTCCCGGTACGCGTCGGCCACGGCCGTTCGGTCGCCGAGCCCGAGCCGGACCCCACCGACGTCGGACTTGTGCTGGATCCCCGGGACGGCCGTCTTCAGCGCGACCGGGAACCCCAGGCGCTCGGCGACCGCCAGCGCGCCCTCGAGGGTGTCCGCGCTCGCGTGCGGGACGACCGGCACGCCGAAGTCCGAGAGCATCGCGAGCCCCTCGCGCTCGTCGAACGGCTCGCCGCTCGCGAGCCGCCGCCGCCAGCGCTCGCGGATCCCGTCGGGCACGGGGCTCCGCCCCGGCACGGAGGGCAGCGCGCGGTGATCCCGGTACTCGAACAGGTGCCGGAACGCCGCCAGCCCCGTGAGCGTGCCCTCGAGCACGGGGATCCCGGCCTCGTGGAGCCGCTGCACGTCACCTCGGTCGATGCCGCTCGCCAGGTTCGCCAGCATCGCCATGGGCTTGTCGGTCTCCGGGTACACGTCCAGGGCCATCCCGATGTAGCCCATGTCGGGGCTGTCCTCGGTGGTGAGGTCGACCGTGAACGCCAGGGCGCCGGTCTGCGGGTCGTCCAGGAGCGCGCGGATGCAGCCGGTGATCACCTCGGGCGCGTCGCGGCCGGTGCCCCAGAAGTCGAGCGGGTTCACCGGCAGCAGGCCCTCCTCCAGCAGCTCGGTCAAACGGCGGGTGGTCTCCGGCGAGATCCGCGCGAGCGGCACTCCGACCGCGGCGGCCGCATCCACCATCAAGGCGCGCTCGCCGCCCGAGTCGTGCACGCTCGACAGGCCGCCCGGCGCCGCTCGCCGGCCTGCGCCGAACAGCGCCAGCGTGTCGGCGAGCTCGTCCAGGCTCTCCACGCGCAGGACGCCGTACGCCTCGAACAGCGCCTCGTACGCCCCGTCCTCGCCGGCCAAGGCGCCCGAATGCGCCGTCACCATCCGCCGGGTGAGGGTCTCGCGGCCCACCTTCAGCGCCACCACCGGCACGTCGCGCTCGGCGGCCAGCCGAAGGGCCTCGATGAACGCCGTGGGGTCGCGCACGGTCTCGATGAACAGGCCCACGGCCCGCGTGCTCTCGAGCTCGAGCGCGTAGCGCAGGTACTCGGCGGTGGTGGTGGCCAGCTCGTTGCCCGAGGAGACCGCCAGGTTGAACGCCAGTCCGCGATCGTTGTGCAGCAGGGCCGAGAAGGCCGAGCCCGAGTGGCTGATGAACGTGAGGGGACCGGGACGCAGATCCTCGGGCTCGTAGAAGCCGAGGGCGCGCACGTTGCCCTCCACGTTCGCGAACCCCATGCAGTTGCCGCCGCACACCGCCATGCCCGCCTCGCGCGCGATCCGGCCCAGACGCTCGGTGAGCGAGGGCACGCCCTCACGGGGGGTCTCGTAGCAGCTGGCGAAGATCACCGCCGACCGCGCGCCGGCCCCGGCGGCCAGCTGCAGCTGCTCCTCCAGCCGGGCGTTCGAGACCGCGAGGATCGCCAGGTCCACCGGGCGATCGAGCTCGCGCAGCGAGGGGAAGCAGCCCCAACCCACGATCTGCTCGTACTTCGGGTTGACCGGGAAGACCTCGCCGGCGAAGCGGGCCTTGCGCAGCTCGAGCAGGCTCTGGTGGCCGACCGTGCCCTCACGGGCACTCGCGCCGACCACCGCCACCGACCGCGCCCCGAGCATCGCCTCGAGCGCGGTCCGGGCGTCTCCCGACGCCACGCCCGCCTCCGGCGCTCCGCGTGCCTGCGGCGCCCCTTCCCCTTCCGCGTCCACGTCCGCGAAGGCTACTGCGCCTTCTTGGCGAGCATCCGGTCGCGCTTGGCCTGCCGGAAGGCCTGCCAGCCCGGGATCCCCACCACCCCGCCGCCCGCGTGGGTGGCGCTGCTCCCGTGGTACAGCCCGCGGATCGGCGTGCGGTAGTCCGCGTAGCCGGGGGCCGGCCGCATGTGGAACAGCTGGTCCACCGAGAGCTCGCCGTGGAAGATGTTCCCGCCGATCAGCCCGAGCTCCTGCTCCATGTCGTAGGGCCCGATGATCTGCCGGGCGATCACCGACCGCTTGAAGTTGGGCGCCAGGTCGTCGTAGATGTCGAAGATCCGGTCGGCGTACTTCTCGAGCTCGTCGCGGTGGGGCTCCGTGCTCCACGTGTACGGCACCCACTGCGTGTACATCGAGAAGAAGTGCACGCCCTCCGGCATCAGCTCCTTGTCGAGCGTCGTGGGGATCACGCCGTCGACGAACGGCCGCGCCGAGGCCACCCCGCCCATGTGGGCGTCCTGGAAGGCCTCCTCCGCGTAGCGGGGCGAGAAGCAGAGCTCGACCGAGCCCGTGTGGTGGTCCTGCAGCTCCTTGCCCGGGTCGGCCTTGAAGTCGGGCAGCTCGCTGATGGCCACGTTGATCTTCACCACGCCCGAGCGCGTCTTCCAGCGCTCGATGTCCCAGACGAACGTCGGCGGGAGCTCGTTCCGGTCGATCAGCTCGAGGAACGCGATCTTCGGGTGGATCGTGGTCACCCCGACCGGGGCCCGGATCTCCTCGCCGTCCTCGAGCGCCACGCCCACGAACCTGCCGCCGTGGGTGAGGATCTTCTTCACCCGCGCGTTCGTCCGGATCTCGGCCCCGAACGACTCGGCGGCCCGCCGGCACGCCCCCGAGACCGCCCCCATGCCGCCCTGCTGGTAGCCCCAGCTCCCGAGGTGGCCGTCACCCACGTCCCCGATCGAGTGGTGGAGCATCACGTAGGCGGTCCCCGGCTCGTCGGGCCCGGCCCACGTCCCGATCACGCCGTTCACGGCGAGCATCCCCTTGATCGCATCGGACTCGAACCAGTCGTCCAGCAGGTCGGTCACGCTCATCGTGAACAGGCGCGTGACGTCACCCACCCCCCGTGCCCCGAGCTTGCGGGCCTTCCACGCCGTCTGCACGGTCTGCAGGACGTCCATCGGCTTCATCGAGCCGACCTTGGGCGGGACGTGCAGGAGCAGCGGCCCCAGGACGTCGGCCACGCCCTGCAGCCAGGCTTCCCACCTCGGCATGGTCTCGGCGTCCTTCTTGGAGAACCTGGCGATCGAGTCGTAGCTCTTGGCCGCGTCGTCCGCGTAGACCTTGATCGACGTGCCGTCGGGGAACGCCTGGTAGTACGGGCCGAACGGGACGACGTTGTAGCCGTGCCGCTCGAGCTGGAGCTCCCGGATGATCGTGGGCGGCATCAGGCTCATCACGTACGAGTAGGTGGACACCTTGAACTCGGGGTGCTCGGGCCAGGGCGAGCTGGTGTCCGCGGCGCCGCCGGTCTTCCCGCGGGCCTCCAGGATCACCGTGCGCGCCCCGGCCTTGGCGAAGAAGGCGCCGCTGATGAGTCCGTTGTGCCCGCCGCCGATCACGATGGCGTCGTAGACGTTGGCCATGGAGGTCTCCTTGGGTGCGGTCGACCGAACGCCCGGCATCATGCCCCATGTTTGAACGGCCGGTCAAGCCGCGTTCTCCGGGTGCCTCGGTTGACACCGCTGGTCAGGCGGGTACAGTTCGCTGAACGGAAGTTCAAGACCGGAGCGTGAGCCGTCGGCGACTGTCCCCGGTTCAAACGCCCGCCAGGCCGGAGGACGCCATGAGCATGGCCCGGACCAAGGGAAGCAAGGACCGCCGGCAGGAGATCCTCGACGCGGCCGCGCGGGTCATCACCGAGCGCGGCCTGGCCGAGACCCGGGTCTCCGACGTGGCCGCCGTGGCCGGCGTCTCGCCCGGCTTGATCCTGTACTACTTCGAATCGAAGGACCGGTTGCTCTCCGAGGCGCTCACGTACGCCAACGACCAGTTCTACCTCCGCATGTCGCGCGAGGTCCGGCGGATCCCCAGCGCCCGCGAGCAGCTCCGCCGCCTGATCGACCTGTCGGTGCCCGGCTACCTGCCCGAGTACGACCGGCTGGACGAATGGGCCCTGTGGATCGAGGTGTGGGTCCGGGCGCTCCGCGACCCGCAGATGGCCAAGGACCGCGAGCTCCTGGACCAGCGGTGGCGACGGTCGATCGCCGACATCGTCCGGGCCGGCCAAGCCGCCGGCGAGTTCGCGCCCGGGGACCCCGACGAGCTGGCCGTGCGGCTCGGCTCCCTGATCGACGGCCTGGCCATCCAGGTGGCCCTGAACGACAGCCAGGTGACCCCCGAGCGGATGCACCGTGCCTGCATGGAGGTCGCGGCGAGCCTCATCGGGTTCGAGCTCGAGACCGCCTCGGCCTGACCTTCCCCCGTCGTCGGTCCCCTCGCACGGGGGCCCTGGGGCCCATCCGCAACCCCGCCGCCGGGCGAGAGCATGCCGGCAGAGGGGCCGGCGGCCCCTTCGGCCGCTGCTCGCCCCGACGAGAAAGGGGTCGTCATGCGGAAGCTCTTCCGCGTCGTGGTCGTCCTGGTGGTGGTGGGCTGGACGCTCTCTTCCTGCGGCGGGGGCGAGGAGGGCGGCGGGAACGGCAAGGGCACACCGGTCACGGGCGGGATCCTCCGCCTGGGGACCAGCAGCTGGCTGGATTCGCTGAACCCGTTCAAGGCCTGGGCCCAGGAGGCCTACAACGCGTTCATGCACATCTACCCGGTGCTGGTGCAGTACGACGCCGACATGGATTGGGCCCCGGACTTCGCCACCGGGTGGGAGACGTCGCCGGACGGCACCCGGATCACGTTCACCACCGCCGAGGGCGGCACGTGGTCGGACGGGACCCCGCTCACGGCCTCGGACGCCGCGTACACCATCGACCTGATGCTCCGGTACCCCGGACCGACCAGCATCATGGCCGGGTACGCGAAGCACATCACCTCGGTCGAGGCGCCGGACGACACCACGCTGGTCGTCAACTACGACGTGCCGGTCAACATCGACTGGGCGCTCTCGCAGATGAACGCGATCTACATCCTGCCGGAGCACGTCTGGTCCCAGCACGAGGGCGACGACGGCAAGGAGCTCCGGCTCTGGACCAACGAGGCGCCGATCGTCTCGGGCGGCCCGTTCGTGCTGACCGACTTCGTGAAGAAGGACTTCGCTCGGTTCGAGGTCAACCCCGGCTACTACGGCCCGGAGCCCATGATCGACGGGTTCGGGATCAAGTACTACTCGAACGACGACGCCATGGTGACCGCGTTCCTCCAGGGCGAGCTGGACTGGATCGCGAGCGCCCCCGTGCAGGCCGTGGACTCGATCGAGGCCAACCCGGACCTCGAGGTGGTGCACACCCCCGGCTTCGAGTTCTGGGACGTGATCTTCAACTCGCACGAGCCGCTCCACCGGGAGATCCTCGACCCGAAGCTCCGCGAGGCGTTCGCGCACGCGATCGACATGCAGGCGATGCTCGACACCGTCTTCCTCGGGTACGGGCAGCTGTCGCCGGTGATCGTCCCGCCGGCCACCGACAGATGGCACAACGCCGACATCCCGCCGGTGACGTACGACCCCGAGCTGGCCAACCAGATGCTGGACGACCTGGGGTTCCGGATGGGGCCGGACGGGGTCCGCATCGCCAACGGCCACCCCATGGAGTACGAGGTCATCACGCCGGGCGAGGACCTGACGGGCTCGGACCGCGTGTTCGAGATCATGCAGGAGGGCCTGGCCGAGGTCGGCGTCCGGGTCAAGCTCAAGGCCATGGACGGCGATGCCGCCTGGGTGGCCATCACGGGCGAGAACAACACGTACGACGGGTTCGACATCGCGATCTGGGACTGGGTGCCGATGCCCGACCCGGACTTCATCCTCTCGGTGCTGACCTGTGAGCAGCTCGGCGGCTGGAGCGACACCGGGTACTGCAACCCCGACTACGACGACCTCTACGAGGCCCAGGGCGCCGCGGTGGACACGGCGGAGCGGCAGCGGATCGTCAGGGAGATGCAGCGGATCGCGTACGAGGACTGGCCGTACATCGTGCTGTTCTACCTCGACATCGTCGAGGCGCACGCGAGCAACTGGACCGGGTTCATCCCCACGCCGCAGGGGGCCTGGAACTCGCTGACCAAGATGACGCTGGAGCAGGTGCACCGGGTGTCCTAGTCCGCGGATCGCGGAGGGAGGAGCCCCATGCGGGGCGGCGCCGAGTACGTCGTCAAGCGGGTCGTGTTCGCGCTGGTGACGGTGTTCGTCGCCATCACCCTGAACTTCATCCTGTTCCGCCTGGCACCGGGAACCGCCGTGGCCAACGTCGCCCGCGTCCCCGGCGCCAGCGAGCAGCTGCGGCAGCAGCTCCGCGAGGAGTTCGGCCTGGACAGGTCGAAGTGGGAGCAGTACGTGATCTACCTCGGGCAGCTCGCGCACGGGAACCTCGGCATCTCGTTCGCCAGCCGTGAGCCGGTGCGAGCGGAGCTCGCCGAGGCCCTCGTGAACACGCTGCCCATGGTGCTGCTCGGCGAGCTCTTCGCGATCGTCGTGGGGACCGCCGTGGG
>JBHGAT010000150.1:0-5079 GCA_041946645.1 Candidatus Velamenicoccus archaeovorus
TCGACCGGGAACTCCCACCCCTGGACCTCGAAGACGATCCCGAAGACCTTGATCCCGCGCTCCTGGCAGTGCCGGATGAACTCGGCGTCGTTCACGAACCCGTAGAAGCGGAACCGCGGGTCGATGTCCTGCCACGCCTCCTGTTCGAGGTACGGCAGGCTGATCGAGCCCCCGCCGAGCGCCGACCACACGAGCGCCGTCGCCCGGTACGCCTCGAGGTCCTCGATCATCCGCAGGCGCCGCGGCGGCAGGCTCGGGTGGTAGCAGTGGTGCCGCGGGTACCACGCGTCGAAGTAGACGGCTCGTTCCATCTCAGGGGCTCACTCCTCGCTCCACACCAGGACCATCCCGAGCGACCGCTCCGGGTGGTTCACGACCAGGTCGAACGCCTCGACCGCCTGCGTGTACGGGATCCGGTGGGTGATCAACGGTCCGATGACGAGGTCGCCCGACGCGAGGTCGGCGGCGAGCTCGCCGTCGTCCTCGCGATCGACCCAGCAGGGGAAGGTCACGGTCGCCCGCTTGAGGTGCGCGGGATGGAAGTCCACCCGGATCGGGTCGGGGTAGTAGCCCTGGAGGCAGATCCTGCCCTCGCGACGGACCAGCTCGACGCAGGTCTCGAGCATGCCGCTCACCCCGGTCGTGTCGATGACCACGTCCGCGCCGCCGGCCGCCTCCTCGCGCACGGCGGCGGCGAGATCATCGACCGAGGCGTCCACGGCCCGGTCTGCCGAGTGGGCCGCCGACACCCGGACCCGCGCGGCGATGATGTCCGACGCGATCACGCGCGCCCCCTTGCGGCGGGCGGCCTGTGCCGACATCTGCCCGATCATCCCCTGCCCGATGACCACCACCAGGTCTCCCCGCTCGACGCCCGTGAGCCGGACGCCGTGTCGCGACACCCCCGCCATCCGCAGCAGCGACGCCGCGGCCAGGTCGACGGACGGATCCAGCTTCGTGACCTCGGTGCGCGGCTGCACGAGCGCGCCCGTGTGGGACCCGAGGCCGTACCGCGCCTCAGGGTCCGCGAAGCGCGTGCCCTGCGCGAACACGCGATCGCCCGGACGCAGGTCGTCGACCTCCTCGCCCACCTCCTCGACGACGCCGGCGGCCTGGTACCCGGGGAAGTGCGGGTACTGCGGAACGCATCCCGTCCAGCGGTAGCGGTTCGTGAGGAGCCACCGCTCGGTCCCCTGGCTGACGCCCGAGCACACGGTCCGGATCCGAACGTCGCGTGGACCCACGTCGGGAAGGTCCACCGCGCGGACCCGGACGTCGTTGGGGGCAGCGAAGACGACGGTGGGGGCTCGCCCTCTCACTCAGGGCCCTTCGGACAAGCGCGTCTGATAACGTTCTCACCCACTCCGTCCTCCCTCGCGGGCCGGGAGCGCTCGGTCAGCGGGGTCCGTCTACGGGTTCCAGGCCTCCCAGGCCTTGTCGAGGTTCTCCTGGATCGCCGGGGCGGCGTCGTCGAGCGCCTCCTGCGCGGTCTTCTCACCGCCGAGCACGAAGCCCCAGGCGTCGTAGTACGGGCCGATCACGTCCCATCGGTTCGGGATGAAGATCGCGCTGCGAGCGTGACTCAACACCTCGAGCCCGTCCTCGCGCCCGGGGATCCCGCGGGCCCAGTCCACCTCGTCGGCGATCGCCAGGTCGAGGGGGATGTCGTCGTTGACCTCCTGGCGGAGCCGCTGTCCTTCCGTCGTCAGGTAGGCGACGAAGTCCATCGCCTCGTCGGGGTGTCCCGAGGTCGCCATCACGCCGACGCTGTCGGTCCACACGAAGAAGTACGGCTCCATGCCGGCCGGCGTAGGCGAGGAGGTCGAGCCGTAGTCGATGCCCGCCTCCTCGATCTTCGGCAGGCCCTGGAAGTCGGTGATGACCATCCCGAGTCGACCCTTCGCGAAGTAGTCCCTCCCCTGCTGCCAGGGGTCCAGGACGTTCGAGCTCGGCATGCAGCCGCGCTCGAAGCCGCTGGCGAGCAGCTCGAACTGGTGGACCAGGTCCGGTCCGTTCACGTAGCCCTCGACCGTCGTGCCGTCGGGGCTGAAGAACATCTCCCAGGGGAGATACGCGAGCGGGTCCGAGACCGCCGCACCCCAGATCCCGTTCGCCTCGTCGGTGATCCGGCACGCGTACTCGACGAACCGCTCGGGCGTCATGGGGGGATAGGTCGGCGGATAGGGGATCCCCGCCTTGTCGAACAGGTCCTTGTTGTAGAGCATCTGCACCGACCCGGCGTAGGAGCCCAGGCAGTACAGGTGGTCCTCGTACGCGCAGCTGAACTCATCGCCGGGCTGCACGATCGAAGGCACATAGGTCGAGAGGTCGATGCCCTCCTCGGCGATCATGTCGTCCAGCGGCAGCAGCAGCCCCTCGCGCATCTGCTCGGGGCCGAACACGAGCACCAGGTCGGGCTCTTTCCCCGCGGCGATCGCGGTGTCCAGCTTGACCCCGTAGTTCTCCTCCGGATAGGTCGTGATCACCAGGTCGACGCCCGGATGCTCCCGCTCGAACCCCTGCTCGAGCGCGTCCAGGTAGCCGAACAGACCCTCCTCGAACACCCAGAAGTCGAGCGTGACGGCCTCACCGTCCGCACCCGTCCTCCCGGTACCGCCACCCTCACCGTTCCCGGCACACCCCACCAGCATCACCAGGGACAGAGACAGGGCCGCGGCGACGACGCGTCGCCACCTCATCGCGTACCTCCTCACGCCGGACGGCGGGGGCGACCGCGATGCCGCCCACGCCCGTGGGCTGACTCCCGCCGGCCCGTGCCGCACGGGTCCGAGCCCGCCCCCAGTATGGTAACGTTCTCAGGTCTCGCCGTAAACTCACCCGACCGCGGCCCGAGCCGTGGTGGTTCGGGGCCCGGTGGCGCGGCTCGGGCCATCGAGGAGGGGATGGGGATGGAGACGCGGCGTCTGGGACGACTCGGTCACATGACCTCCGTGCTCGTCTACGGTGGAGCGGCGCTCGCCGACGTGCCCGAGGACGTCGCCGACCGATCGATCGAGCTCGCGCTCGAGGCCGGGATCAACCACTTCGACACGGCCGCCGACTACGGGGACTCGGAGCTGCATCTCGGCCGGTGGATGGACCGCATCCGCGACCGTGTCTTCCTCGCGACGAAGACGGGGGACCGCACCGCCGCGGGCGCCTACGACAGCATCCGCCGGTCGCTGGAGCGTCTCCGTGTGGACCACGTCGACCTGATCCAGCTCCACGCGGTCGGGGACCTGGCGGACCTCGGCCGGGCCACCGGCCCCGGCGGCGCGATCGAGGGCGCCGTGAAGGCGCGCGACGAGGGACTCGTCGGCGCGATCGGCATCACCGGGCACGGAGCGCACGCGCCGGCCACGCACCTCGAGGCGCTCCGTCGCTTCCCGTTCGACGCGATCATCACCCCGTACAACTACCGGCTCGCGCAGGACGAGCGCTACCGGCGCGACGTCGAGGCCCTGATGGGGGCCACGACCGCGCAGGACGTCGGCCTGCGCATCATCAAGTCGATCGCGCGGAACCTGTGGAGGAGGTCCGGCGAGACGACCTACGCGACGTGGTACGAGCCGATGGACGAGCAGGCCACCGTGACCGCCGCCGTGGCATTCGTGCTCGCTCGGCCCGAGGTGACCGCCATCTGCACCGCCGGCGACGTCCGGCTCCTGCCGCTGCTGATCCGGGCGGAGCGCGACCGGGCATCGCTCTCCCCCGAGGAGATCGACCGAACGCTGTCGCGACTGCCCGAGTACGAGTCGCCCTTCGTTCGGGTGGAAGGCCGCGAGATCCCCGACTGGCTCGAGCCGCTCTTGCACGAGGGGCCGACCGGATGATCTCGCTGCACGCGGGACGGCCTCGGCTGAGCCTCGACGGCGACTGGCGGTACCAGCTCGAGGGCCACGAGCCCGGCGAGGCGCTCGGCTACCCCGACCCGGGCCTCGACACGTCGTCCTGGCCGCAGATGCGCCTGCCGACGAACTGGTACCTCACCGAGGTCGGCGACTTCTTCGGCACGATCTGGTTCCGCAGGGACTTCCGGGTACCGCCCGAACTGCGTGGGATGCGCCTGTCCTTGCGTTTCGGCGCCGTCGACTACGAGGCGGACGTCTGGCTGAACGGCACGTACCTCGGGTCGCACGAGGGCATGTTCAACCCGTTCGAGTTCGACGTGACGGATGTGGTCGACCTCGAGGGAACGAACGTCGTGGTGGTGAAGGACGCGGCGCCCAGGGACCCCACCGAGTACGTCCAGGTCGACGTCTCCGACACCCCTCTGTCCACGCCCTACCGGACCCACCAGGCGAAGGCGATCGAGCAGATCAAGGGGCACATGATCGATGCGATGCACCGGCCCGGGTCGCAGACGTCCTTCCGGTCCGACGGCACCTCCGGCGGCATCTGGGACAGCGTGGAGCTCATCGGACGACCGGCCGTCTACGTCGACCACGTGCGGGTCTTCACCAAGATCGGGGTCAAGAAGGACTGGCTCGGCGACGGGCTCGACAAGCCGGACGGCACCGCGCTCGTGGCCGTGGACGTCACCGTCCACAACACCACCCGCGAGGTCGTCCGGACCGAGCTGGGGCTCGCCGTCGCGCCCCGCAGCTTCGAGGGCCCCGAGCCGGTCGCGCGGACCCGGCGCGTGGCCCTCCAGCCGGGCCGCACCACGCACAAGATCGTCGTGACCGTTCCCGAGGCGCGCCTGTGGTGGACCTGGGACCGAGGCCGGCCGGACCTCTACACGGCCACGGTGAGCGTGGCATCGGACGCCGTCGAGCAGCCGTTCGGCATCAAGGAGGTCGTGCACGACGATCGCACGGGCCAGTGGTACCTGAACGGCGAGCGCCTCTTCCTCCGTGGCATGCGCTACATCTCGAGCCTGTGGATGAGCCAGGCGAACGAGGCGATGTGGGCCGACGACCTCTCGAAGATGCTCGACATGCAGGTCAACGCGATCCGCATCGGGAGTCACGTCGAGAAGGACGGCTTCTACTCGATGTGCGACGAGATGGGGTTCCTCGTCTGGCAGGTGTTCCCGCTCCACTACTGCGTGAGCGACAGCGACAGCCTCATCGAGCG
>JBHGAT010000151.1:0-9424 GCA_041946645.1 Candidatus Velamenicoccus archaeovorus
ACCGTGGACATCAAGCCGGAGAGCCTGCAGAAGAAGAGCCAAGGCGCTTCCGTAACGGCGTTCATCGAGCTGCCCGCCGATCGCGAGCCCGGCTCCATCGACCCCACGACCGTGCGGCTGTGTCTGGCGGGGGAGGGACCGTGCACCTCCGGCGTTCCCGCGGAGGAACCGCGATGGGGGGACGCGGATCACGACGGGGTGCCCGATCTGAAGGTGCAGTTCTCCAGGGCCGAGGTGATCGCCCTGGTCGCCGATGTGGTCCCGCCGCTGGACGTGGTGTTCACGGTCTCGGGCTCGGCCGGCGGTCGGATGTTCGTGGGCAGCGACGCGGTCAAGCTCGTCGACCCCGATGGCAAGGATGAGCCGACGCCGACGCCGTCTCCGGAGAGCACGGAACCGTCACCGACGCCTCCGCCGTCTCCGTCACCCGAGGCATCCGAGGGTCCGACGCACGCGGATCCCACGCCGTCCCCTTGGGAGCCCGCCCCTCCCACCTCCGACCCGCCCTCACCGAGCCCGCCTCCGCCCGCTCCTTCGAAGAGCACCCCGCCGACCCCCACGCCGGCCCCCTCGCCTTCGTGAGCGGGCGCACGTCCTGACGAGGACCACGGCATCTGGGACCATCCTCGGGACATGGCCGGGATCGACCTGCACGCCCACACCACGCGCTCGGACGGGACGTTCACGCCCACCGAGATGGTCCGGCTCGCCGCCGAGCGGGGACTCGAGGTGGTCGCGATCACCGACCACGACACGACGGACGGGCTCGACGAGGCGGCGACGGCGGGGCTCGAGGTGGGCGTCCAGGTCGTGCCCGGCGTCGAGTTCTCGGCCGAGCACCAGGCGACCAGCGTCCACGTCCTGTGCTACTGGATGGAGCCCACGAACGACGAGCTCCGGGCCGAGCTCGCCCGGCTGATCGACAGCCGGTTCCGCCGGGGTGAGCTCATGGTGGAGAAGCTCCGGGCGCTCGGCTACCCGATCTCGTTCGAGCGGGTGCGTCAGATCGCGGGCGGCGGCAACATCGTCCGCCCGCACGTGGCCAGGGCCATGGTGGAGGCGGGCATCGTCGCCGACGAGCAGGAGGCGTTCGATCGGTTCATCGCCGACGGGGGTCCCGCATCCGTGCCCAAGCACGCGCTCGATCCGGTCGACGCCGTGGGGCTGATCCGGCGCGCCGGCGGTGTGTGCGTGCTGGCCCACCCCGGCATGTGGGGCGACCAGACCGAGGTGCCCATCGAGCTGATCGAGGCCATGACCGAGGCAGGGATGGCCGGCCTGGAGGTCGACCACACGGACCACACGCCCGAGCAACGGGCCCGGTACCGGGCCATGGCCACGCGGCTCGGCCTGGTGCCGACCGGCGGCTCGGACTGCCACGGAACCCGGTACGACCCCGTCCGGCTGGGCACGGTGACCACCGACGGGGACGCGTTCGAAGCGCTCCGCGGGCTCGTGCCGGTCAGGTGACCTGCCGGGCCCGCCCGGGCTCGCGGCGGACCCTCAGCAGGACCGGTCCCGGCTCCCACGGGGTCCCCACGGCCGGCAGCACGAACCGGTCCAAACCGATGTAGCCGGCGTTCCGCCAGGCCAGGATCAGCAGCACCTCGAGCAGGAAGAACACCGGGTTGACGCCGGCCACCCCGGCCGATCCGAACGACATCGTCAGCAGCCCGGCGAAGAACGCCGCGATCCCCGTGAACAGCCCCAGGATCAGCGCGATCCCGATGGTCAGCTCACCGATCGAGATGACCTTGGACATGACCGCGGCACCGTCACCGCCCACCCACCGCAGGAACGCGGCGTACCAGCCGTCGTTCACGGCGGAGTGCGGGCCTTGCGCGGCCCCCTGGAGCGCCCCCGCCGTGGATCCCTCGAGCGGCGCGGTGCTGGACAGCCACGAGGGCGTGCCGAACACCTCGCGATGCGTCGCGAAACGCCCCGAGGGGCTCTGCCACGCTCCCCGGATCCCGGTCCGTGAGGCGGCCGGGAGGGCTCGCGTACGATGGCTGCGTGGGGGAGCTCGAGGTGGTGTTCCTGGATGTGGGCGGTGTGCTCTACCGGGACGACGGCTATCGAGAGGCGCTCCGGCGGGCCCTCCGCGAGCTCGGCGGCGCCTTCACGGACGAGGAGTTCGACGCCGAGTACGCGAGGTGCCGTCGGGCGCAGGCGGGCTCGTTCCGCAGGCACCTGGCGCGGCGCTTCCTCGGCGAGGGGGCGGACGTGGGGGCCGTGGAGCGGCACGCCGCCCCGTGGTGGCGGTACGGTCCGGACGATCTCGAGCCCGGTGCCCGGGAGGTGGTGCCGGTGCTCGCGCACCGCTACCGTCTCGGCCTCATCGCCAATCAGCCGAGCGCCGTGCGGGAGGCCCTGATCCGCGACGGCCTGGATGAGCACTTCGAGGTCCGGCTGGTCTCCGAGGACGTCGGGATCGAGAAGCCGGATCCCGAGATCTTCCGGCGCGCGCTCGAGCGGGCCTCGGTCGAGCCGGAGCGGGCGACGATGGTGGGGGACCGGCTCGACCACGACGTTCGCCCGGCCCGAGCGGCCGGCATGCGCGCGGTCTGGATGCTCCGGGGCGAGGCCCCCGACGACCCGACGCCCGAGCAGCTGGAGGAGGCGGACGCGGTCGTGCGCTCGCTCGCCGAGCTGCCGGCGACGCTGGAGGCCCTGTGATGGCACGGCCCCCCGGGCGCAAGCGGATCCTGGTGGTCGGCGGCGGTTACATCGGGACGTACGCCGCGCTCAAGATGCAGGACGCGCTGTCCGCGGACGGCCACGAGCTCGTGCTGGTCAACCCCGAGAACTTCATGATGTACCAGCCGTTCCTCCCCGAGGTGGCCTCGGGCAACATCGAGCCGCGCCACGTGCTGGTGCCGCTCCGCCAGATCCTGCGCAAGACCAGGGTCATCGTGGGCGAGGTCGAGCGTGTGGACCACGACCGGCGGGTCGCCACGATCCGGATCCGCGGCGAGGAGGCCCGTGAGCTCCCGTACGACATCGTCGTGCTCGGGGCGGGCTCGCGCTCGCGGGTCCTGCCGATCCCCGGCCTGGCCGAGCACGGGATCGGGTTCAAGACCGTGCCCGAGGCGATCTTCCTGCGCAACCAGCTGCTGTCACGGCTGGACGCCGCGTTCGGGACGGCCGATCCGGAGCGGCGGCGGGCGGCGCTCACGTTCGTGTTCGTGGGCGCCGGCTACGCCGGCGTGGAGGCGCTGGCCGAGCTGGAGGACCTGGCCCGGGCGGCGGTCCGGTACTACCCGGGGATGTCCCGCACGGACATGCGCTGGGTCCTGGTCGAGCTAGCCGACCACATCCTGCCCGAGCTCGGTCCGGACATGGCGCGGTACGTGCGCCGCGAGCTCGAGGAGCGGGACATCGAGGTGCTGCTGAACACCAGCCTCGAGGCGGCGGAGGGCGGCCTGATCCGGCTGTCGGACGGGCAGTCGTTCCCGGCCGACACGCTGGTCTGGACGGCGGGGGTCCGGGCCGAGCCGCTGGGCAGGCGATCCGGGCTCCCCACGGACGGGGCCGGGCGGATCCTCGTCGACGAGTACCTGCGGGTGAAGGACGTGGTCGGCGCATGGGCGGCCGGGGACAACGCGGCCGTGCCCGATCTGGTCACCGGTGGGCTCGCCCCGGCGACCGCCCAGCACGCCGTCCGTCAGGGCAAGCGGCTGGGGGAGAACCTCGTGGCCTCGCTGCAGGGCCGGCCGCTCCGGCCGTTCCGGTGGAGGAACCTCGGGCAGCTCGCCTCGCTCGGGCGGTACAAGGGCGCGGCCAAGGTGCTTGGCTTCCGGATCCGAGGGTTCCCGGCGTGGTGGCTCCACCGCAGCTACCACCTGCTCTACATGCCGACGATCAACCGGAAGGCCCGGATCGTGGCGGACTGGACGGTCGGCCTGCTGTTCCCGCGCGACGTGGTGCAGCTCGGCTCGCTGGCGACCCCCCGAGAGCCGTTCCGGCGCGCCGCCGAGCGCTGAGCACGCCGCCGCCGGCGCCGAGCGCGCGGCCGCCGACCGCCGAGCCGAGATGGCCCGCCGCGCGACGACCGGCTCAGCCCGACGAGGACTGGGTGCGCCGCTTGCGCTGCAACTCGCTGGCGGCCTTCAGGGCCGCATGGCTGCGGTGGATGTCCGGCAGCTCGTGGCCGCCCGAGAGCTCCTCGGCCGCCCAGCGCGTGAGGTCGCGGATCGAGACGATCCCCACGACCCTGCCCCGGTCGGTCACCGGCAGGTGCCGGATGTTGCGCGAGACCATGAGCTCCGCGGCCTCCACGATGTCGGTGCGCGGCGAGACGGTCTCCAGGTGACGGCGGGTCATCCCCATCTTCACGGTGGTGGTGTGCGGGTCGCCCCCGGCGGCCACGAGGTTCACGACGTCACGCTCGGTGAGGATGCCGGCGAGCTTCTGCCCGTCGAGCACCACGATCGAGGAGATCCCGTTCGCGTGCAGGATCTTCGCCACGTCGGCGAACGTGTCCTCGGGGTTGGCCGTCTTCACGTCCGCGTGCATGATGTCGCCGACCTGCACCGTCGCACCTCCCAGCGGCAAGCGAACCACAAGCGTACCGCGGGCGGGTGCCGGACCTCCCCCTGCTCGATCCAGAACGTGCCGTCGCGCGTCATGCCGGTGATCGTGGGCTCCACGGGGTGCACGATGTTCGAGTAGTGGAACCGCGTGACCAGCAGGCCCCGGTCGACGCCTCCGATGAGCTCCTCGAGCGACGAGGTCCCCGGCTCCATGAACAGGTTCAGCGGGAAGGGGCCCTCCGGGTTGGGCGGCGGCAGCGCGTGCCCGGTGGTCTCCGTCCCCGCTTGCTTCGCCGTCCGCAGGTCGTACACGGCGCTCACGAACACGCCCTTCTCGATCAGGTCGACCCGGCGTCGGGGCACGCCCTCGAAGTCGAACGGGACGCCGAGGGTGAGGGGCGAGCACGCATCGTCGAAGATCGAGACCGCGTCCGCCGCGACGACCTGCCCCTCCTTGCCCGAGAAGCAGGAGCGCCCCTCCATCAGCGACCGGCCGCCGAACCCGATCCAGGCCAGGAAGCCGACCAGCGTGGAGACGGCCGAGGGCTCGAGCACCACGGTGTACCGCCCGGGCTCGAGGTCCCGGGGCCGCTGCGAGCGGACCGCCTTGTCCGCGGCGCGGTGGCCGATGTCCGCGGGATCGACCTCGGCGGCCGCGCCGGCGAAGGTCTCCGCGAACCCGCTGCCGCCCTCACCCCCGGTCACGACCGTGGTCAACGAGGCCTGGGTGGACGGGGCCCAGCAGAACTGGCCCTCGGTGTTGGCCAGGGCTACCTCGACCGCGGTGGTCTCGTAGGCGCCCGCCGCGGTGAACCCCTGGGGGCACGTCGTCACGAGCCGGGCCACGGCCTCGGCGCGCTCGGTCGGGCCGGTGGACGCGGTGGCCTCGTCGAACCCGTCGCGCTCCGGCACCGGCGCCGGCGGTGCGAGTCCCGGGAAGTGCGGGTCCGGAGCGACGACGCCGGTCATCTCGCGCGCGCTCTCGGCGGCCAGGCGGGCACCCTCCGGCGAGAAGTCGTTGGAGGCGGCCACGCCGATCCGACCGTCCCTCACCACCCGGACCCGGAGGCCCGTGTCCTCGCTCGACGTGCTCTGGTGGATCGCGGACGAGGCGAACCGCGTGAGCCCGCCCCACTCGTGCATGAACAGCACCTCGACGCCGTCGACGCCGGCGAGCTCGAGCGCGGCACCGGCCACCCGGCGGACCTCGTCCGGACCGATCAGCCCGGGCATCAGCCGCGGACCCCCACCTGCACGTTGCGGAACCGGGCCGGCGAGGCGCCGTGCCCGACCCTGGCCACCTGGCCGGGCTGCCCCTTGCCGCAGTTGGGCGTCCCCCAGAGCACCCACGACCCGCGGCCTCCGACCGCGTCACAGGACCCCCAGAACTCCGTGGTGATCCCCGTGTAGTTGGGGTTGCGGTACAGCTCGGTCAGCTTGCCGTCCTTGATCCGCCGGGCGAGCTCGCACCCGAACTGGAAGTTGACGCGCTTGTCGTCGATCGACCACGACGAGTTCGTGCACATGTAGATGCCGTCCTTGGTGTCGCCGACGATCTCGTCGAGCGTGCCTTCCCGCGGCTCCAGGCTGATGTTGGTCATCCGGATCAGCGGCAGGTGCTGCCATCCGTCGGCGCGCATCGCTCCGGTGGGGCTCCGGCCGGTCACCCCGGCCGTCTCACGGCTCGAGAGGAAGTCCTGGAAGATCCCGTCGACGATGATCGGTACCCGCTGGGCGGGCACCCCCTCGTCGTCCCACGCGAAGGAGCCCAGCCCGCCGGGGAGCGTGGCGTCCGCCGTGATCGAGACCAGGTCGCTGCCGTACCGGAGCGTGCCCCGGTCCCCCGGCGTGAGGAACGAGGACCCGGCGTACGCCTCCTCCATCCCGAGCACCCGGTCGAGCTCGATGGGGTGGCCGATCGACTCGTGCACCTGGAGGTGGACCTGGTCGCCGTCGAGCACGAGCGTGGTGACCTCGCTGGGGCACTCCTTGGCGCCGAGCAGCTCCACGGCCTCCCGAGCCACGCGCTCGGCCTCCTCGAGCAGGCGGAGCGTGCCGACGTGCTCCCAGCCCGCCGCGGCGATGTGCCCGCGGAAGGAGTTGGGGTACGACCGGCGCTGGAGCTCGCCCTCGGCGAGCGCCGTGGCCTCGATCCCGCCGCCGGTCTGCACCACGGTCTGCTCCACCGCGGTCCCCTCGCTGGAGGCCAGCCACGTGCGTCGGCGGAACAGGTCGATGCTGCCCTCGGCGAAGGCCAGACCCTTCACCGCCTGCATCCTCCGGGTCGCCTCCATCAGCAGCTCCACCTTGTCCCGGAGGGGCACGGCGAACGGATCGATCTCCATCGGGCTGTGCCAGGAGCCGGTGACCGGCTCGACCGGCGTGAGCGTCACGGGTTCGCGGGGCAGGCGTGAGGCGGCCTTGGCGATGGCCACCGCGAGCTCGGCCGTGCGACGGATCTGGTCCTCCTCGGTCCGAGCGGTGGCGGCGAAGCCCCAGTAGCCGTTCACCAGCACACGGATCCCCAGGCCGTGCGAGGACGCACGGTCGATGCCCTCCATCTGCTGGTTGCGGACCGTGAGCGACTCGGTGTCCTCGTCGACGATCCGGCAATCGGCGTAGTCGGCTCCCGCCGCCCGGGCGGCTTCGACCGCCTGCTGCGCCCCCTCAAGCACCCTGCCCTCCGTCCGGGAGATGGGTCCGCGACGGGACCCGAGGACCGACAGCCTACCGAACCGCCCCCGGCCCGGCATACCCACGGTGGGCCCTCCGAGGCGTGAGCCGAAGCACCACGACCGGACGATAGGCTGGTCGGTCGTGAGACTGGGCCTGCACCTGGGGCACTGGGAACGGCGACCGTGGGACGCGGTGGAGCTCGTGCGCGAGGCCGAGCGGCTGGGGTTCGACTCCGTGTGGACCTCGGAGGCGTGGGGCTCGGACGCGGTCACCACGCTCGCCTGGGTCGCCGCACACACCACCACGATCGGGCTCGGCACCGCGGTGATGCAGATCCCCGCTCGCAGCCCGGCCATGACCGCGATGACGGCGATCACGCTCGACCATCTCACCGGGGGCCGGTTCCGCCTGGGCCTGGGGGTCTCCGGTCCCCAGGTCGCCGAGGGCTGGCACGGTATGCCGTTCGACGACCCCCTCGGCCGGACCCGGGAGTACGTCGACATCGTCCGCACCGTGCTCAGGCGCGAGCGCCCGCTCGAGCACCACGGACGGCACTACGACCTGCCGCTGCGGGGCGGCACCGGCCTGGGCCGCGCCCTGAAGGTCGGTGTGGTGCCGCTCCGGCGGGAGGTCCCCCTGTACCTGGCGGCGCTCGGGCCCCGCAACGTCGCCCTGGCCGCCGAGATCGCCGACGGCTGGCTCCCCATCCTCTCCTCGCCCGAGCGTTCGGACCTGTTCCGGGGGGCGCTCGAGGAGGGCTTCGACCGCCGCGGCGGTCGCCCGGAGGGCTTCGACGTGGCCCCCCTGGTCCCGCTCGAGGTGGGCGAGGACATGGCGGCGTGCCGAGACCGGGTGCGTCCGTTCGTGGCGCGCTACGTCGGTGGGATGGGCGCGCCGGGCGCGAACTTCTACCACGCGCTCGTGCGACGGTACGGGTTCGGGCGGGCGGCCGAGCAGATCCAGGACCGGTACCTGTCCGGTCGCCGGGGCGAGGCCGCCGCCGCCGTCCCGGACGAGCTCATCGACCAGCTCGCCTTGATCGGCCCCCGGGAGCGGATCCGGGAGCGGCTGAACGCGTGGCGGGAGGCGGGGACGACGACGCTGCTGGTCCGCACGAGCGAGCCGGCGGCCCTCCGGGTGCTCTGCGAGGCCGCCGGGCGGGAGGTGTCGAGGTAGATGGACGTGCTCGCCGACACGCTCTTCTGGTGGCGGTTCTGGACGTACTGGCACATCGCCGGCGCGTTCGGCTTCCTGGCGGCGCACGGGGCCACGGCGGCCGTGGCGCTCCGCCTGCGGCGCGAGCGCGACACCGGACGGATCCGCGCGCTGCTGGACCTGTCGCGCTCCACGCGGAGCTGGATGTACGTTTCGCTGTTCGTCCTGATCGTGGCCGGCGTGGCGAACGGGTTCGTGATGCACTACTGGGGCGACGGGTGGATCTGGGCGGCCATCGGGCTCCTGCTCTTCCTGCTGGTCATCGCCTTCCCCCTGGCCGTGCCGTACTACGTGCGGATCCGGCGGGTGGTGGACGGGCGGCTCGAGATGGACGCGACCGGACTCGAGGAGCTCCTGCTCGCGCCGCGGCCGATCGTGATCGCGGTGGTCGAGACGGCGGGGATCCTCGCGATCCTGTGGCTGATGGTGTTCAAGCCCTTCTGACGCCGGTGCCGACCATGGCCGCCCGGATGGCGGCGCGGGCGACGTCGGGCTGCGGGGCCGTTCGGTCGGATGGCCGGGGGAGGGAGATGGGGACACAGGAGCTGTTCGCGGCGATCGGGGCCGGGGAGGCGGACCGTGTGCGGGCGCTGCTCGCGGAGGATCCCTCGCTCGCCGCGTCGCGCGACGCGGTCGGGGTCTCGGCCCTGCTGCGGGCGCGGTACCGATCCGACCGGGCGATGACCGAGGCGATCCTGGCCGCGGTGCCCGAGCTCGACGTGTTCGAGGCGGCGTCGTTCGGGGAGGCGGACCGGCTGGTGTCCCTGCTCGATGCCGATCCCGGGCAGGTCACCGCCAGGGCCGGCGACGGGTTCACGGCGCTGCACCTCGCCGCGTACTTCGGAGGGGCCGCCGCGGTGCGGATCCTGCTGGAGCGGGGGGCCGACCCTGACGCCGTGGCGGACAACCCGACCCGGGTGGTGCCGTTGCACTCGGCCGTCTCGGCGCGTCGCGAGGACGTCGTGGCCCTGCTGCTCGAGCGCGGTGCGAACCCGGACGCC
>JBHGAT010000152.1:0-5027 GCA_041946645.1 Candidatus Velamenicoccus archaeovorus
CCGTAGATCGCCAGCAGGTCGGTCCGCACCGCCCGTGGGAGCAGCCGCGAGGCCACGCGGAAGTTCTCGCCGGCGGCTCGGGCCCGGATCCGCGACGGCGTGAGCGTGCCCTCGCCCGCCGCGACCCGCGTCACTCGCCGGTCACCCCGATGTAGACGCGGCGGTCGCGGGCCCGGTCCAGCTCGACGAAGAACACGCGCTGGTAGCGGCCCAGCATCATCTGGCCGTCGACGACGGGGATGGTCTGGGAGGCCGCGCCGAGCAGGGACTGCCGGCAGTGCGCCCACCCGTTGGGGACCTCGTGCGGGTCGTCCTCGAGGTTCTCGGTGCGCTGCTCGAGGTCGTCGTGGTCGTACGCGTCGTCGCAGGGCACCAACCGGTCCATCAGCCGGCCGAAGTCGCGCAGGAACCCCTGTTCCCGCTCGTTGATCACGATCGAGCACGTCGTGTGCGGCGAATACACCACGGCCATGCCGTTGCGGACGCCGCTGCGCTCGACCACGTCCCGGACGTCATCGGTGACGTCGCGGAACTCACCGCACGCGCCGGTGCGGAAGCTGTGGTTCTGGAAGAGGAAGGGCACGTCACCTCCTCGTGGTCGAGACGAACGATAGGGATGACTACCTCGTTCCCTCGTTTATACACGCAACCCGGTGATCGTGCAGACCCGGACGCACAGCGCGCTCGGACGCAGCGGCGCCCGAGGTGGCCCGGCCGGACCCGAGCGTTTCCCGCTCAGCGGGACCGGGAAACCTGAGGCCGGGCGAAGGGGGGCGACGTGACGGTGCGGCGCACGACCAATGCGAGGGCCTCCTCGAGGATCGCCTCCCCCGAAGGCCCGGTCCCACCTTCGGACGGGGAGTCGATGCCGCCGGCGATCGCCCCGAGGACACGATGCGCCGCCGCGGCGTACGCTGGCCGTCCCTGCGACGCCCGCGCCAGGAGCTCGAGGAAGATGGGCAAGCGAGGTTGCAGGCAACCCAGGAGCACCTCGGCCGGCGGCGCCTCGGGCCGGTCCCGCGCGGCGTGCCCGTACGACTCCACCACCTCCCCCGCCGCGGCCTCGGCGGCCGCCGCGAACAGCGCTTCCTTGGACCGGAAATGGCGGTAGAACGAGCCCTTCGCGATCCGCGCGGCCCGGCACAGCTCGTCCACGTTCACCTCGGCGAAGCCGGCGTCGGCGAACGCCTCGACGGCCGCGCGGAGCAGACGCGCCCGGGGGGCCCGGCGGCGCGAGGCCGAGGCCCGCAGGTCCACGGCCCGGTCCCACATCTCCGGACGGAACGCGTCGGCCCGCTCCATCCCCATCAGGTCGGGCAGGATCCGTTGGATCACCGGGAGGCTGAACCGCCGCCGCCGGCGGAGCGCGCGGATCAGCCGGACCGCCTGGACGTGACGCTCGTCGTACAGGAAGCGGTTGGAGGAGGAGCGCTCGGGCGGGGGCAGCAGGCCGAGGCGCAGGTAGTGGTGGATCGTCGTCGGCGGGACGCCCGTACGGCGGGCGAGCTCGGCGATCGGGAACGCACGACGAACGATCATCCGGTACGCTCGGTCATCTGGTCTGCATGATGACGCCTGGGAACAGCGCCGTCCAGCCGCTCCCGCGGCCCTCGTGCACGATCGTCACCGACTCGAGCGCCTGTCTCGGCCGGCGATCGGCCGAGACCCTCGGGGTGCGGGTCCTGCCGATCGAGCTGTTCGTCGGCGGCGTGGAGGTGGCCGGCGACGACGATGCGGCCGCGCGCATCGTCGACGCCGCGCTCGCGCGCGGCGAGCCCGTGAAGTCCAGCGCGCCCAGCGTCTCCGCGTACCTCTCGGCGATCGAGGACGCGCCGACGGAGGACGTGATCGTCCTCACGCCGGCCCGGGAGTTCACCGCGATGACGGCCAACGCGGTCCTCGCGGCCACCCTGACGGACAAGCGCGTGCACGTGATCGACACGCGCACGGCCTCGGGCCCCCAGGGGCTGATCGCCGCGCGGTGCGCGCGGATGGCCCGCGACGGGGCCCCGGTCGACGAGGTCGTGACCGCGGCCGCCACCGCCACAGGACACGCGGAGCTGGTCGCGGCGCTCGCCCACCTGGACGTGCTCCGCGCGAGCGGCCGGATCGAGGCCGGTGCCCTCGCGTTCGCCGAGCACCTCGGGGTCCGACCCGTCTTCCGGCTGCACGACGGGCGGGTCGAGCGGCTCGGCCTGCCCACCAGCGAGGAGGCGGCCCTGCGCCGGATCCGCACCGAGGCGTTCCGGCTGGGGTTCCGACCGGGGTGCGATGCGATGCTCCTGCACCTGGGGTCGCTCGAGCTGGCCGAGCGACTGGGCCGGCAGCTCGGGTGCGAGGCGCCGATCTCCACGTTCAGCCCGGCCATCGCCGCCCACGCGGGTCGCGAGCTGGTCGGTCTGGCCTGGCTCGGGGAGGGCCCGCGCTCCGGCCACGACGCCTCCGGGTGAGCTCATCGCAGGTGTCGGCGGACCCGCTCCTCGGCCGCCGTGATCGGATCGTTCCCCGAGGTGATCTCCTCGATCGCCTTGAGGGCGGGCGAACCCTGGTCGCGCTCCTCCTGCAGGCGCCGCGCGAACACCGGCGTGGTGATCTCCTCCAGCACGTGGCGGAAGGTGCGCTCCATCTCGTCGCGGTCGAGCTCGAGCGTGCGGAGGAACCCGCCGTACTCGGCGGTGACCCCGTGGATCGCGGCCGAGCGGAAGAACCCCAGCTCCGCGAACGTCTGGAAGGTCCGAGCCATCTCGCCGGACATGTACATCTCCAGCACCAGCGCCTCCGGTGGCAGTCCCGCCTCCACGCCGAGCTGGAACGCGAGCTGGATGGCCGTCCCCAGGTACGGGCCCACCGTCTGCTCGATCAGCAGGTCCAGGATCGCCTCCCGGCGCGCGTCGAGCCACAGCGCCCCTCGCCGCAGGGCGCCCACCGCTGCGGCCAGCCCGAGCACCCGCTCGCGGGCTCGGCCGGTCGCGTCCTGCTCGACCGAGACGTACGAGACGAACCCGGACCCCTCCTCGTAGGTGCGCCGGGCCTGCTCCCCCAGCATCCGCGGCGCCACCATCAGCACGTCCACGCCCTCGGGCGGCGCGACGAGCCCGTACGCCAGCGCGTAGCCGGAGCTGAAGCACAGCGCCGAGGAGGGTCGCAGCGCGGGCCCGACCTCCGCCGCGAAGACCTCGCCCATCACCTCGTCCGGGATCAGGAGCCACACGACGTCGGCCAGGCTCACCGCCTCCGCGATGTCCGTGGCGGTCAGCCCGTCCCCGGTGGCGGTCGCGCGGTACGCGTCGTCGCGGTTGCCGACGACGACCTTGGCACCGGCGTCCCGCAGGTTGAGGGCGATCGAGCGGCCGAGGTTGCCGTAGCCCACCACGGCCACGGTCGATCCCACGACGATCGACGGGTCCGCCTCGTCCTCGCTCACGAACAGCGCCTCGTCCGGCTGCATCACGCCTCCCCTTTCCGCCCAAGCGGGCGACCGATCATCCGCCCGTCTTTCCAACCGGCGACGGTACACCGGAGCGTTCTACGATGGCCGCGATGAGCGAGCTCGCGACCGAGCCCCGTCGCGCGCACCACGCGGTGGCGGCGGCCGTCGCCGCGGCGCGCGAGGCGCAGCCGGCGTGGGCCTCGCGATCCCCGCGCGAGCGCGCCCGCGCCCTCGGCCGGCTCCGCCGGGAGATCGCGGCCCGCCGGGACGACCTGGCCGCCGCGATCGAGGCGGACGCGCCCCACCCCCGGGCCGAGACCTTCGGGCACGAGCTGCTGCCGGTGCTGCTCTCGCTGCGATGGCACGAGACCGCCGGACCCCGGGCGCTCCGGTCCGAACGCCCGTCGCCGCTGCTCGCGGCGGCGTTCGGGATGCGCTCGGAGATCCGGTGGCGGCCGTACGGCGTGGTCGGCGCCATCGCGCCCCGGAACTATCCGTTCCACCTTGCGATGCTGCCGGCGATCCCCGCCCTCCTGGCCGGCAACGCGGTGGTGGTGAAGCCCTCCGAGCGGGCCCCCGCGGTGACCGAGCGGATGGCCGAGCTCTTCGCCGCCGCCCTGCCTCGGGGCGTGGCCGCGGCCGTCGGCGGCGGGCCCGAGGCGGGGCAGGCACTGCTCGAGGCCGGCGTCGACCGGCTGTGCTTCATCGGCTCCGCGGCCGTGGGCCGGGACGTCGCCCTCGCCGCCGCCGAGCGCGGCGTCCCCACCGTGATGGAGCTCGGCGGGCAGGACGCGGCGATCGTGCTCGAGGACGCCCCGCTCGACGTCGCCGCCTCGGGCATCGCGTGGGCGGCCTTCGTGAACGCGGGACAGGCGTGCTGCGCGGTCGAGCGCGTGTACGTCGAGGAGGGGGTGGCCGATCGGTTCGAGGAGCTGCTCGCCGGCAAGGTGGCCCGGCTCCGGGCGGGGAGGGACCTGCCCCCGGTGCCGGAGGCGCATCTCGACGCCGTGCGCCGCCTGGCCGCGGACGCGCTCGCTCGAGGGGCCCGGCGGCTGCTGGGGCCGGACGGCGACGGGTGGCTGCCGCCGTACCTGCTCGAGGGCCGGACGGCCGGGATGGCGGTGTTCGACACCGAGATCTTCGGACCGCTCCTGCCGATCGTCCGCGTGCGCGACGCGGACGAGGCCGTGCGCCGGGCCAACGAGGAGGGTGCCAACCTCACCGTGTCGATCTGGACGGCCGACCGGCGGCGGGCCGAGTCGTTGGCCGACCGCATCGCGGCGGGCTCGGTCTCGATCGGCGATCACGGGGTCGGGCAGGGCGCCGTGTGGGCCGCCTGGGGCGGTGTGGGCCGCTCCGGGCACGGCCGGCTCCACGGGAGGCTTGGGGTCCGCGGGTTCACCGTGCCGGTGCACGTGACCTCGAGCCGCACGCCGCGGCGCAAGCGCTTCTGGTGGTTCCCGTACGACGCCGATACCGAGGGCGTGTTCCGGCACGCGGTGGACCTCCTCGGCCGGCCGCTCGGCCCGGGCAGCGCGCGTGCCGCTGCCTCGGCCCTGGTCCACGCCGTCCGCGCGTCCCGGCGGAAGCTCTGAGC
>JBHGAT010000153.1:0-5000 GCA_041946645.1 Candidatus Velamenicoccus archaeovorus
CCGGGCGGTCTACCGGTAGGAATGCTCCTCGTCGGGGAAGCCCCCCCGGGCCACCTCGTCCGCGAACGCCCGGGCCGCCCGGACGATCTCCCCGCGCAGGTCCGCGTAGGCCTTGACGAACTTCGGCACCCGCTCGTTCAGGCCCAGGAGGTCGTTGATCACCAGCACCTGCGCGTCGCAGTGGGGCCCGGCGCCGATCCCGATCGTGGGGACGGCGACCGCCTCGGTGATGGCCCGGCCCACCTCCGCCGGCATCCCTTCCAGGACGATCGAGAACACCCCGGCCTTCTCGAGCGAGGCCGCCTGCTCGTGCAGCCGGAGCGAGGCGTCCTCGGTTCGGCCCTGGACCCGGTAGCCCCCCATCGCGTGCACGAACTGCGGGGTCAGCCCGATGTGGCCCATGACGGGGATCCCCAGGTCGGTCAGCCGGTGGGTCAGCTCGATCTGCGCGCCCTCGATCTTGACCGCGTGCGCCCCGGCCTTGATGAACAGGCCGGCGTTGCGGATGCCCTCTTCGATCGATGGCTGGTACGAGAGGAACGGCATGTCACCCACCACCATGGCGTTCCCGGCTCCACGGACGACGGCGCGGGTGTGATGGAGCATCTCCTCCATCGTCACGGGCAGCGTCGTGGGGTAGCCCAGCACGTTGTTGCCGACGGAGTCACCGACCAGCAGGACGGGGATCTCGGCCTCGTCGAGGATCCGGGCGGTGGGGAAGTCGTAGGCGGTGAGCATGGCCCACCGCTTGCCCTCGGCCTTCCACGCGCGCAGGTCGTGGACGGTCACGGTCATCGCTCGCGCCTCCTTCCGTTCGAGTGCACGGCTGTCGGCGAAGTCTACCGCGACCGGCCCATCCGCCGCGGCCGGGGTCGCCCGTGTCACCCCCCGGTGCTACGGTTCAGCCGCAGCCGGTACACTCTGGACGTCCCACTCCTGCTCCCCCCGTGGGGGCCGTCCAGACCAGAGGAGGTGGAGAGCTGAGGACGTACGAGGTCATGCTCATCCTGCCCGCCGAGGCCGACGAGTCGGTCGTCGGCGCGGCGGTGGAGCGCATCACCCGCATCGTCGCCGAGGGTGGAGGCGAGGTCGGCAAGATAGACCGGTGGGGGCGCAGGCGCTTCGCCTTCGAGATCGCCGGCCGGGGCGAGGGGTACTACGTCGTGGTCGAGTTCACGGCGGACCCGTCCGTGATCGGCGAGCTCGAGCGCAGCCTGCACCTGGCGGACGAGGTGGTGCGGTTCAAGGTGGTCGTCCGCGGCGAGGCCGCGTGACCGGGCGACCGAAGCGACTTCCCCCTCCCCGACCCGCCATCCGTCGGGGAGCGGACACGATCGGAAGGTGATGGAGATGGCCAGCGACAACCAGATCATCATCGTCGGCAACCTGACCGACGACCCGGAGCTCCGCTACACGCCCAACGGGGCGGCCGTCGTGAAGTTCCGTGTGGCGGTCAACCGGCGGTTCAAGGACGAGGCCGGCAACTGGAAGGACGGCGAGACCTCCTACTTCACGGTCAACGCATGGCGGACCCTCGCCGAGAACGTGGCCGAGTCCCTGACCCGCGGCACCCGCGTGGTCGTGGCCGGGCGCCTGCAGATGCGGTCCTGGGAGACCCAGGAGGGCGAGCGGCGCACCGTGGTCGAGATCGAGGCCGACGAGGTCGGGCCGAGCCTGCGGTGGGCCACCGCCAAGGTCGAGCGGCAGGGTCGTTCGAGCGGCGAATGGTCAGCTCCGGCCACGGTTGGCGCTGGCACCGGGAGCGACGAGGAGACCCCACTGGATGCCGGCTAAGACCAAGAGAAGGCCCAAGAAGGAGAAGGACGAGAAGGGCTGGCAGAAGAAGCAGAAGAAGAAGGTCTGCATCTTCTGCAAGGACCGGATCGACTACGTCGACTACAAGGACGTCGTGCTGCTGCGCAAGTTCGTCTCGGAGCGCGGCAAGATCCGCGCTCGCCGGGTCACCGGCAACTGCGCTCAGCACCAGCGCGACGTCGCCGCGGCCGTCAAGAACGCCCGCGAGATGGCCCTGCTCCCGTACTCGACCCGATGAAGGTCATCCTCCAGAAGCCCGTCGACAAGCTCGGGGTCCCCGGGGACGTGGTCGAGGTCGCCGACGGCTATGCGCGCAACTACCTGATGCCCCGCGGTCTGGCGGTTCGGGTCACCAAGGGCGGTATCCGCCACATCGAGAGCCTCAAGCGGGCCCACGGCGTGCGGGTCTCCAAGGCCAAGGCCGAGGCGGAGGCGGTCGCTCAGCGCCTCATCGCCGATCCCATCAAGGTGAGCGCCCGGGTCGGTGAGGAGGGCAAGCTCTTCGGCAGCGTCACCCCGGCCGAGATCGCCGCCCACATCGAGGCCCAGACGGGGATCGTGGTGGACCGGCACGACGTCCACCTGGACGAGCCGATCCGCAGCCTAGGTGTGCACGAGGTCCGGGTCCACCTGTTCGCGGAGGTGGACCCCATCGTGTCGGTGGAGGTCGAGCCGGAGAGCTAAGGAGCGTAGGGCGCGGAGGGGTCCCCGCTCCCTGGCGGCCGAGCCATCGGGCGGTCCCGAGGATCCCTCCGCGCTTGCGTTGCTCAGCCGGCCAGCCGCCGGGCGTTCCGGTGGGATCTCCCCATCCACGTCCCTACCTGCACATCCGTAGCGGAACCGAGGCCTGTCACACCCCTCCTCCATCATCCGAACATGGGTTCGTCCCAGAAAGAGCGCCAAACCTGGGAAGCACTCGGCGCAGGCCAGAGGGCGTATCAACAGCGAATCCCCAGGCTCCGGTCACTTATCCGGCTAGCGATGCACACGGCCTCGGTCCTAGCCTCTCGCGGGCACCAGCCTGCGAACGACACCAGCCGAGGGGGGCTCCGTGGCGCGTACAGCTGACGACGTTCGACGTCTGCGGCCCGACCGCGTTCCGCCCCACAACCTGGAGGCCGAGGAATCGGTTCTGGGGGCCATGATGCTGTCGGCCGAGGCCATCGCCGACGTGGTCGAGGTGGTCCGGCCCGACGACTTCTACCGCTCGTCCAACGCCAAGATCTTCCAGGCCCTGCGCGAGGTCTACGGCCGGGGCGATCCCGTCGACGCCATCACCGCCGTCGAGGAGCTGAAGCGACGCGGCATCCTCGAGGACGTCGGCGGTCACCTCTACATCCACGAGCTGGTCGAGCAGGTGCCCACGCCGGCGGCCGCTGCCTCCTACGCGCGGATCGTGGCGGAGACCGCGCTGCTCCGGCGGCTGATCTCGGCCGCGGCCGACATCATGGACCTGGCCTACTCGGCGCCGGAGGAGCCCGAGCGCGTGGCCGACCAGGCCGAGCAGCGGATCTACGAGGTCGCACGCCACGACGACAAGGAGCAGGTGGCCTCGCTCCGCGAGCTCGTCGATCAGGCCATGGAGGACCTCGAGCGGATCCAGAACCGTGAGTCCGCATTCGCCGGGCTGCCCACGGGGTTCCGGGATCTCGACGCGCTGCTGTCGGGCATGCAGGCGGGCAACCTGCTCGTCGTCGCCGCGCGGCCGGGCATCGGCAAGTCGTCGTTCGTCACCAACCTGGCGCGCAACGTCGCCGTGGAGCATTCGGAGCCGGTCGCGATGTTCTCGCTCGAGATGTCGCGGTGGGAGATCGGGATGCGGCTGCTGTGCGCGGAGGCTCGCGTCCCCTGGGACAGCATCCGCAACAAGCGGGTCGGAGCCGATGACTGGTCGCGGATCGCCCAGGCCGCCGACATCCTGCACGAAGCGCCGCTCTTCATCGTGGACTCGGGCAACGTGACCCTGGTCGACATCCGGGCCAAGGCCCGGCGCCTGGCGGCTCGCCGCGCCGGGCTGGGCCTCATCATCGTGGACTACCTGCAGCTCATGTCCCACACACGTCGCGTCGACAATCGTCAGCAGGAGATCGCCGAGATCAGCCGGGGGCTCAAGATGCTGGCCAAGGAGCTCGAGATCCCCGTGATCGCCGTCTCCCAGCTGAACCGGGACCCGGAGCGCAGGCAGGACAAGCGGCCCCAGCTCTCGGACCTGCGGGAGTCGGGCGCCATCGAGCAGGACGCCGACGTGGTGATGTTCATCCATCGCGACGACGCGGATCCCGCCAAGAAGGGCTTGGCGGACGTCATCGTGGCCAAGCACCGCAACGGCCCCACGGACACGATCCCGCTCACGTTCCTGCCCCACCTCACCCAGTTCCGCAACTTCGCTCCTCCCACCGCGTGAGCGCAGCCATCGCATAGGCTCCGCGGGATGGCCATCGACGCACGGCGTCTCCGCGCGATCCACCGGCGGCTCCTGGCTCACTATGGGGGTCTGGACCCGCCCCGGCGGAGCGACCCCCTGGAGGAGCTGATCCTCACCGTGCTGTCCCAGCACACCAGCGACGTGAACGCCGAACGCGCCTACGCCGGTCTCCGCCGCCGGTTCGCAGGCTGGGGAGACGTCGTAGCGGCCCGGCGGAAGGCCGTCGCCGACGCGATCCGCTCGGGCGGGCTGGCGGACACGAAGGCGCCCAGGATCCAGGCCATCCTGCGCGAGATCCACGCGCGGGAGGGCGCGTACGACCTCTCGGCGCTGCGCGACGAGCCCGACCGCGCCGTCCGCGAGTACCTGACCTCGCTCCCCGGCGTCGGTGTCAAGACGGCGGCCGTCGTGATGGCCTTCTCGCTGGGCCGGGCGGCGCTGCCCGTGGACACGCACGTCCACCGCGTGGCCCGCCGGCTCGGGCTCGTTCCCGAGCGTGCTTCGGCGGAACGGGCCCACGCCCGGCTGGAGGCCCTCGCTCCCAGCGAGATCCGGGTGGCGCTGCACGTCGGGCTCATCCGGCTCGGCCGCGAGATCTGTCGCCCGGGGCGACCGCGATGCGAGGTCTGCCCGCTCCGGGACGTCTGTCCCTCGGCCGCTCGCTTCCTCGAGGCGGCGGAGGCTCGTCCGCGGGGTGGCGGTCGTCCCGCCTTTCGGCTCGCCGGCTCCCCCTGACCGCGAGGGCGCTCATCACGGCCGG